>DATHOK010000103.1:0-12588 GCA_035484995.1 Verrucomicrobiia bacterium
CGAGCTTGCCCTTCTCCTGCTTGATCTGGGCGTAAAGTCGGTCCAGGTCGTTGGGATTGGAAGCATCTGCCTGGATTCCGGTCACATTCCGGCCGATCGTCTTCACCGCATCATCCAGCTCGCGCTGGCGCCGACCTGTGACGTACATATGCGCGCCCTCCTTCACAAAACGCATTGCTGTGGCGAAACCGATCCCACTACTGCCGCCGGTTACGAGTGCTATCTTCCCTTCCAGTCTGCTGTCATGTGAATTCCCCGGTTACCCTACTTCTGTACAGCATGCTTCAGATGTGTCTGAGGCGCGGCACGATTCAGGTTTTCTGAACTATTCGATCCAGAAGTGCATCCGATAAATTGATCGCACAGAATGGCAGAAAAACACGAAGATGGGGCGTCCACTCGGCTTCGCCGAAAGTGAGGCGCTTGAGGCCGCAATGAAAGTCTTCTGGGAGAAGGGCTTTGAAGGCTCCACGCTCGCCGATCTGACGGAGGCCATGGGTATCAATCGATCCAGTATGTACGCGACCTTTGGCGATAAGGAAGAACCTGGCCGTCGCCCGGTATGCCGAGGGGCCTGCCATTCATTTTTCGGGCCTTGGCCGAGCCAAGTAGCGCCCCTGCCGGCCCCGGCAGGGGCCGGGACCTGCGGGGAATCTCTGACGGCGTGGCTCTACGCATATCTGGGCGTTTCCCCGCATCATCAAGACGGCATGCAGCCGCGTCAAAGGTTCGCCATTCCCTCGACCCGGGCGCCGGCCCCTGCCGTTTTCCATCTCTTCATCCACCAAGGGTCCAGACCGGTCGCTTCTATCACAGTCAGTACACGTTCGGGATGCCCCAAATCGCTCCACCCGCTACCAGCCATCCGCAACGCGAGCAGCCGCGGGGTCTGGACGGACAAGACCTCCCGCGAGAAATCAATTGCAAGGGCGTGATCATAGAGCGAGTTCTGAACTTGCACCTCTGCACCGACCCACAACTGACTCCCGCGCAGCCGCCCCACCACGTCCGCGAGCGATGCGTTCACCATTTCCAGGAAACCCCGTACGTGTCCCACCATCACAAATGTGTTCCAGAGAGATCCCCGCGCGAGCAGTTCCCTGGCCGCATGGAAGGGCGGCTTTTCGAAAAACCCCCGGACACGGGACCAAGCGCCGCCTGCGCCGTGAACGGATGGACCGATCTCTATCCAGCCGTATTCAACCTCCGGGCCCAGCGGAGACGCCCCCAGCAGGATTACCGAGCTGGGGTGCTGTGTCGCTATTCCGAAGGCGGATTCCAAAGCAGCCGTAAAAGCTGGCTCGTCCGAAAAATGGTGGTCAGATGGCAGTATCGCGACGATCGCATCATCGTCGATCTGTTCGATGCTGAGAAGACTGTACAATATCGGCGGCGCCGTGCCTCTGTTCGCCGGCTGCACAATACATTGCGATGGGCGGATTCCCCGCTCCTGCACGTAGAAGGCTCGATGGCTCCTGGTTAATAGAACCAGAATCTGCTCCGTGGCGATACTTCGTTCCGCTCTTTTTCGCGCCAGCTCCAGCAAGGATTCGTCTCCAAACAGGCGACAGAACTGCTTCGGGCGCTCATCTCCGCTGATAAGCCGGGTCAGGTTCTTGAGCCGGGTTCCGTCGCCGCCGGCCAGGAGGACGCTCCAGCGCCTTCTTCGCTGGGCGTCCCGCGATACGTGGTGATTTACTTGCGCCATACAAGCGTTTTGCAAACTTCGGATGAGCTTCCGGCCGTTGGCGTTAGAAGCGATAGCCGAAGCCGATCGACGGCTCGGCGCGGTGCGTAATACGATCCGTGCCGGCGAGGCTTGTGAGGTTATAGGTTGGAGAGTCGTAGACGAAGCCGCGATATTCAGCGCGCATGAACAGGTGACGCGAAAAGTTGAAATCGGCCCCGCCGCCGTAAACGAACGCGGCGCGGGTTTGAGAATTCGCCCCCTGGAAATCCTTCGGATCGAATATGAGGGCTCCCGCGCCCGCGAGCACAAACGGCGTGAAGCGCTTGAGCGGCAGGCGAAAAACATAAGCCCCCGACACTTCATGCGAATTGGTCTTTACGCCCGATTCACCACTCGGCGACAGGAAACTCTGCGTGTTGAGCGCATAGCCGTAATTCACCTCGATGCCGTTGTGAATATTGAAAAAGCGGCGATAGTTTACGAGCACGCCACCACTGTTGGTGGCCGAGTTCCGGACACCGTCGCTTGTCGTGCTTTCTACGAAACTTCCCAACGCCTGCACTGACACTTCGTTCCTTCCGGGATCTTCCGATTGTGAAAAGGCCGGCAGCGCCATCGCGGCCATGCCCAGGGTTATTTTGACGAGGTTCTTCTTGCCGAACATTTTTCAGTACTCCTTAGTTCTTTCAGGGATACTGGCCAACCAACGGTCAGTTCGCCTCTGCTAACGCAAGCGGTGTTCCATCCGCGGCATCACTGAACTCGTGCAAATGCAGTCTTGCCGTTATCGAAAGCTGCCGATGCGCTGTTCAAATGTTCGGCATCGGCCGGTAAGTCGGCATTCTCCAGCTTGTTGCGGATTTTGTCTTCGAGGTAAAGTTTTTCGCCGCGCGAGGAGTCTCCGGCGGCTCGAGCACGAATACTCAGATGCAGCCGAACTTGATGCTGCTTCTGACGATCAATTGCACTGGAAATTGTCGAAATGGTGGCCGCTGGTCACTTTCGGCGGTTATCGAAAAGCACAATAGCAACACCATTCCAGGTATTTCGACCCGCGCAGTGTGGTGTCTTGTCCCGAAGAGGCACGATTCCGACTTCGCCGTGTACGAGGTGAAAATGCGCCTCGAGATATTCGCGAACCAGGTCCGCGCGTCTTCGCGAAGTCACAAATTGCTGGTCAGGTGTTCCCGTACCGGAGTAACCCTCGACGATAACCAGATGACCGAGCAGTGAATCCACGACTGGTGCCACCGCGCTGTCAATCGCGTGGCGGCCAGCTTCGTCCAGGAGTACTGCGCCATTGCTCCCGGTTGCAAAAAGGTTCGCTGCATCCAGCCAAGTCCGCGACCCGCAAGCGTTCTGGCGCTGACACGCCTTGAGGTAATCGGCCGACGACAACTGCTCCAAGTCATAAAAACCGCGCTTCTTGAAGAACCCCCGGAAAAAGAATTCGTGTTTTAGCGCTTCCGTGTCTTCCGCAAGACTGGCGGTTCCGCGATTCAGGTTCGAAAGTGTCTCACGAATATTTGTCGCTCCATCGTCGCCCATGTTATCCGGTGCCAGAGCGCTTTTGACCGTCTGATTGAGTTGTTCCGACATCGCTTGCACGTTCTCAAGAATTGACTGCGCCTTCGACGCGAGATCACGGGACTGCACATCTGCGAGAACCTGATCGGCGCGCTCCGAAGCATCGCTCAGGTTTAGGGTGGCTTGCTGCGCATTGGATAGAGTCGCCTGCAGCATTTTCCTCGTCGTTTCATCTCTCAAGAGGAGGCCTGCCGGTCCTTTACCCGCATTCAAATCCGACACAATGTCGTTGATTGTGTCCGTAATCTGGCTGGCATTGCTGGCCAACTTTCTGATGTCCGGCTGCACTACCGTAACCAGGCCGTCAACATGATTCACCGTCTTGGTCACGGACTCGAGCGCGACGTCGAGCCGACCATGAAGGTCGGTAACACTGCTATGAACGTTATCCAACAGCGCGGAGCTCTTGTCCAACAGAGCGGAACCCTTCTCCAGTGCCGCCCCTATGTCGAAAGGCTCTTTACTGGGAAGCGTGGCTCCGTCCGGTGCCTCTCCGGCGGTGCCCGTACCCTTGCGAATGAAGACATACTCGTCGCCAACGATGCCCTCAGTTCGAATAGAGACCAACGAATCGGTGCGGACCATTCCTCGCGCGTCCGCTCTCACTTGAAGCTTCAGCCGGAACTTCGATGCCGGGCTGGAAGGAATCTGAATGCCCTTGACCTCGCCTGCCTCAATGCCGGACACTCGTACCTGGGCGCCACGCGGCAATCCGCCGATGTCCGAGAATTCCGCATAGAACTCAACATGTTTGCCAAAAACATCGTGGCGGTTTCCGATTAAAAACAGGATTGCGGTGAATAGTCCAATTCCCGAGGTGAGGAACAGGCCAATGGCCCACCTATGAATACGCATTTATTGTGCCTCTGAAACCAACGCTCTCACCAGAGCGTTCGGATTCTTCGCTAGCTCGTCCATGCCGCCTACCGCGATCAGATTGCCATCATCCAGAACTCCGACGCGGTCGCCGACACGACGCGCTTCCCGGGTGTCATGAGTAACAATCACCATTGTGGTGTTGTCTCTTTTTTGGATGCGCAATAAGAGATCGTCGATCTCCGACGCCGTGACACGATCAAGTCCACTGACCGGTTCGTCGACCAATAGGATACTGGGGCCCAGCATAAGGGCACGAGCCAGTCCTGCCCGTTTGCGCATGCCCCCTGACAATTCCGCCGGCATCTTGCGGCCTTCTTTCCCCAAACCCACATCATCCAGGGTTTTTTGAACGATCGTCTCAATCTCTTCATCCGACTTTTTCCCCCGCAAGCGCTTCAAAGGCAGCGCGAGATTGTCGTGGAGCGACAATGAATCGAAGAGTGCGGCGTTCTGAAAAAGAAAACCGATCCGACTTCTGACCCTCGATAGCCCGTCTTCGTCCATCCCGACAATGTTGTCGTTTTCGACGCAGATTGCACCTGCATCCGGTTGTATTAAGCCGATAGTGAGCTTCAAGGTCACGCTTTTTCCCGTTCCGCTTCGCCCTAAGAGACAAAAAACCTCTCCTGACGCAACTTCGAAGGAAACGTTGTTGAGAACGGCTCGGTCACCGAACGAACGGGACACTTCGCGGAAAGCTATCGCCGGAGGAGTTCCCCTGCTCATATGGCCCCCTCCGGGAACAGGAAGAAGATCGCCTTTACCAGAACGACGTCGATAAGAATAATAGCTAGCGAGGAGATGACGACGCTGTTTGTCGCAGCGCGCCCAACGCCTTCAGATCCTTCGTCGGTCGTGTAGCCGAGGTAAGAGGAGATCAGACCAATAACGGCTCCAAAAACGGCCGTCTTGAGTGTTGGTGGAACAAAGGCTGCCCAGCCGACGTCATGGAATCCGCGGGAAATATAGAGCTGGAGGGATAGATCGGAGCTCGCGCGTTCCGCTAAGTATCCCCCCGCAAGTCCCATTACATCCATGAAAATAGTAAGTATGGGAAGCACGATCGAGCAGGCAATGATGCGGGGAATCACCAGCATTTTGAAGGAATCGATGGAAAGCGCTTCGATCGCGTCAATCTGTTCGGTTGCACGCATATTCGCCAACTCCGCACCGATGCCCGCTCCCACTCGCCCGGCCATCAGCAATCCGGCAAGGAGAGGTCCGATCTCATTGAAGAACGCCAACGATTGGACTGCGGGCATTTCTGCTTGAGCTCCAAATTGGACCAGAGTAGTCCGTGTGTGAAGCGCGAGGACAAGCCCTAACGCGAAGCCCGAAGACAACACCAGCGGCAACGATTTCCATCCAGCCGCTTCGATTTGTCGCAGGATCATCTGGAACTCAAAGGGAGG
Organism: Verrucomicrobiia bacterium; assembly: GCA_035484995.1. Taxonomy (GTDB): domain Bacteria; phylum Acidobacteriota; class Terriglobia; order Terriglobales; family Acidobacteriaceae; genus Sulfotelmatobacter. The sequence continues at coordinate 5,569 of DATHOK010000103.1, forward strand.
AGTCAGCACCCGTCGCGCCGCGCGCAGCGCAAACAGGCCAATGTTCCCGACAAAGTCCAGATATCTACGCATACGTTCCTTGAAGCGCTTCAATCCAGATCGGATCAAAGGCAGTTTCTGCCTCCGATTCAGTACTCCGCACGAAGCGCTCTTGCATTAGCGACTGGACGCCTGAGTGATGGTTGCCACGAACGCCTGCGCACTCGAAGGCGTGGTTGCTCCTGCGACAATTTCGCCGTTGCTTAGCGTCTTTCCATAAAGGGCTTTGTTGCCGGAATCATCGGGTTTCATGGTTGCACCATCGAGACCGAAGCCCGCGAAGGCTCCCTTGGTCTGGCCGTAGAGAAGAATCCCTGCGTTGGGATCGCCATGTGCCGACGCGCCATTTCCCCAGGCAGCCGAAGCGTCCGACCCGATCGCGAAACGATCGGAGAGCAGCTTGGAACGCAGGGCCTTGTCCATGGAGAGAATGACGATGTTCATTTCTTCGCCGCCGAGCTGTACACCCAAGCTGCCGCTATCCAAGGCGACCGCTCCTGGCGCCGACCAGTTGTCACCGTTCCGACACGAAATGAATCCCCGTCCGTGCCCTACTCCAACAACAATGGCTCCTTTCTTGAATCCGGGAATGACCACGACGCAATCGGCACTGGCGAGTTTTCCCTTCGGAATGTCGTGCCCGGACTGCGTCATGTTGTTGAAGACAGCAGAGGCTTTGTCGAGCCGTGCGGTCGTGTCATCCGCGCCTGTCGCAGTGAGAACAGCGGAGATCGTCAGAAACATAAGGTGTTGTGCTTTTCGCATAAGCGTTGTCCTTTCGTGTTGGCCGCAGATTTAAACGTCTGCGCTTCTTATCAACGCATGCCGACTGCCAGAAACTACCGTCGCAGGATTGCGTGAATTCAAAAGAGTTGTGAAGTGGCGAATCTCGCCGGTATTCGTTGCGTGGCGAATCTCTGACGTCAGGACGGAAGACAGATCGACGCGGCGCTCGAGCGCAATTGCGTCGCGCATAATGCTGAGAGACTCAAGACGAACCGGGAGGACTCAGTTCTCAGCGCGTGCGGCCAACATGATCGCGGGAACAAGGCGGGGTAGCCCCCCGCTTCACCAGTTCGCGCGCGGGAATAGATTCGTCGATAACGCCGAGGGCGTTTAGAATAAATACGGCCCACGTGAGTACTCGGCCCAGCCCCAGAAGATATGCCGAGCTAGATGCACTCCACAGAGCGGCTGTGGACGCCGGAGGCAGGAGCAGGAAAGCACCTCAAGCTCGGCCCGAATACCATCCTAACTACTATGCGACATGGGCACTCGATCCCGACGGCCACGATATCGAGGTCGTTGATAAAAGTTAAACGGATGAAGTTAGCGACCTGTGACCAGCAACAAACCGGCGACTCCTTGCACTACTGCAAAGCAGCGCCTCAGGAGTCGCGGCCTCATGGCCAGCGCCGTCTGAGTGCCAAGTGGTGCCAGCGCCACCGCCCCACCAGCGAGCGCGAGCGCTTCGCCCCAGCGCACGTAACCCGCCGACGAGTAGACCACAAGGCCGATCGCCGAGGCCGGGACCAGCATCACCAAGACCATGGCCTGAGCCCGCTGCTGCGAGTACCCGGCGACCCGCTCAAGCAACGGCACGCTGACGAGGGCGCCGCCGACAACGAAGAGGCCGCTCAGGGCGCCAGCCAGGGATCCGATGCCGGCCTGGGCCCGATTCGAGAGCGGTGCCGACCGGTCTCCCTCGCCAAGGTGCCCGAACCAGACGAGAATTGCCAGCACGATCAAAAATACCCCGAAGCTGCGCTGCAGGATGCCGTCGTTGACAAAACGAACCACCTGCGAGGACGCAAGTCCGAGCACTGTACTGCAGGCGATCATCAGAAGGCTGTCACGAACACGCAGAAGCCCTTTTCGCATGTAGATTGCAAGGGTTACGCAGGCACTTGCAAGAGCCATGACCATCGCCGTTCCCTGGGAGTCATGTTGGGTAAAACTAAAACCCGCGGTGAGTAGTGGGATCGCGATTAACGCACCTCCGATCGCGAACAACCCGCCGGCGAAGCCAACCGCCGCTCCAAGAGCGACGAAGAGAATAACCTCCGAAAAGTTCATGGCTAGACGCTGTGAATCATATTGCGGACAAGGTCGTTCTGCTGACGGGCTTCCGTCAGTCTGGGCAATTCCCGATCTGAAAAACACCGCGATTGGAGCTCATCGCTTCAGAAAGGTGCCCTCCTCGAGTTCGTCGAACGCCTGTCGCAATTGCTCCTGGGTATTCATCACGATCGGTCCGTACCACGCTACCGGCTCACCCAATGGTTTGCCGGAGACGAGAAGGAATCGAATACCATCCGGGCCAGCCTGCACCTCCACCTCATCGCCCCGGTCGAAAACAACCAGCGAACGATTATCGGCAGCAGGCGGCGGCGCCGTATCCAGCCATGCGATTCCCTCTGTTGGTACCGCAAGCGGACCGGAGGCATTGCAGAATTTTCCTGAGCCGGCGAAGACATAAGCGAAAGCGTGGCGGGTGGTCTCGACAGGCAACGTTTTTCTCTGTCCGGGGGCGATCGAGACATCAAGATAGACGGGATCCGCGGCTACACCATCTACCGGACCATGCTTTCCCCAGAAGCTTCCGCAGACGATGCGAACATGCGTTCCGTCATCGTCAGTGATCTCGGGAATATCGACCGCCTTCACTTCCTGATAACGCGGCGCAGTCATCTTCAGGGAAGCCGGCAGGTTGCCCCACAACTGGAAGCCATGCATTCGCCCGGCTGGATCTCCCTTCGGCATTTCCTGGTGGATGATACCGCTGCCCGCAGTCATCCATTGCAGATCACCAGAAGCGATGGACCCGCGGTTGCCCAAGCTGTCTCCGTGCTCAACCGTTCCCGCCAGCACGTACGTAATGGTTTCAATTCCGCGATGTGGATGCCATGGAAATCCGGCAAGGTAATCGTTGGGCACGTCGTTCCGAAAGTCGTCAAGCAGGAGGAACGGATCAAACTGAGACGTGTCGCCGAACCCAAACGCGCGGCGCAGATGCACGCCTGCGCCTTCGAGCGTTGGCTTGGATTTGATCAGGCGCTTGACCGGGCGTATTGACATTTTTGTTCTCCAGATGGTTCAGAGGTTGATTGTTTCCGATAGGAACCAGGTGCGGCGCTCCGTTTGATCGATCCAGTTCTCCAGAAGACTGGCGGTAGCGACATCGTTGTGCCGGTCACAGAGGCCGTGGGCGGCGCGAAGATAACCCGTCAACTGCAGATTGTCCGCCCGGAGTTCCAGCAGCATGCGATGCGCGTCCACCTGATCGCCATTGTTGTCTCTGAGGCGCTGGTGCTGCACGATGTCGTGGATCGAACGCAAGGTTGCCCCTCCCAGTTTGCGCGCGCGCTCGGCGATATCGTCGGTCATATCGAATATCTGTTCCGCCTGCTCGTCCAGCAGCAGGTGATAGTCGCGAAAGTGGCGCCCCGTCATGTGCCAGTGAAAGTTTTTGGTCTTTATATAAAGGGTAAAGACGTCGGCCAGCAAGGCCTTCAGCTCACTGGTGATTTCCACCGAGGCATCCTGCCCCAGATCGTTGGGAACAGTGAGTCGATTGTGAGATATAGCCTCTTGCGCAGCGTTCATATTTGCCTTCCTTTCCCTTACTTCAATTGAACTCCGATCAGGCGGGACGAATCATGTCCCGGGCATAGGCGAGTCCCGATGCCATAGCCACCGCCGTTCGCCTCCACGATCGCGCTGGCTGCCTCGCACGTTCCGTGCCGCGTCCAGTCACTTTGAAACTCTAGCGCGATCTCAAGCTAACGACTGCTCCCCGCAATAAAGAGCAGACCACCCCATATGGCGATATTCTTCGAGAAGTTGATGAGTTGGCTCATGAACGCTGGTGTTCCGGCTGAAAGCCAGAACGAGTGCGACACGAAGGTTGCCGGCACGAGAAACGCAAAGAGCGCCAAAGCCGCCAAACGCGGGAAGACGCCCCAAATGAGGGCCAGCCCAGCCACGAGTTCGACAGCGCGTGCAGCCAACATCATCGCGGGAACAAGGCGGGGTGGAGCGCCCCGCTCCACCAGCTCGCGCGCGGGAACGGATTGGTCGATAACGCCGAGCGCGTTCAGAATGAATACGGCTGAAATGAGTATTCGGCCCAGCACCAGCAAATAAACATCGAATGGTCTCATGTTACCCCTCAAAATTTGTAACCAGCCCACAGTTCGAGATAGTTGATATTGCGGCCGGGCGAAGCTTCGCGAAGGAACTTACCCGCATAGAAGACTCCGTAGTCTGCCTGAAGATACGCGTGGCGGTCGATATTCCATCGCACTTCGGTACCTGGCCGGTAACCGACGAAGCGGCCTTCGGCCGAATTGCCGGCGACCAGCAAGAAGCCAGGAACTGCATAGACACCGTCATTCGTGTTTTCGCGCCACTGCGCTACGAAGTCGACGGACGCCGAGACACTATGCGGTAATTGCAGCTGGATTCGGGGATGAACATCGATAAAGTTCACTGGCCCCGGACCGGTATCCGCCAAAACGCCGAAGTAGTTGCCGATCGGGAAGACCGGGTAGAAGGTACCCAGCGTGTGACCGCGGGGGTTATCTCCGCTGGAGATGTCCGCCTTGACGCTAAAGCGCGGGCGTAGCGGCAGACTCGTCAGACTGTATCCCGTGTCGGAGGCTACAGTCCATGCGCGCACGTCGTCGGAGCCGAAGGTCCCGAACTGCACGGCTCCTTCGTAGTCGAAATCCAGCCCGGGCTCCTTTTTCGCAATCGGTCGCCAGAGACGGCCCGCCAGACTGTGTCTTAGTTCGGTCGCGACTCCACGCTCGAAGGCTGCCGTCTTTCTGTCTTCGCCCAGATAGTAAATATCCATGGCGATTCCATGGCGTAAAGGCCGCGTCGCATAGACGCCCCAAAATGCCGTCTTGTGATCGGGAGCGTTATCGAAGAAGCCGGGATTGTCGAGGTCGGGACGGACGGCCCACTCGTCGATATTCCAGGCTCCAACCTTGCTGCGGATTTTGACACCATCGAAGCTCTGACGCACGTTGGGGCCTTCGCGAACCGAAACCAGTCTGCCCGAGCCATAGTTGAGTTCCTGTCTTCCGAGGCGAAGAATAGCCCAGTTTTTTCCCCGCTGGTTCCCGATTTCAACAAAGGCAGCCTCGAAATCAAGTTTCTTCTCATCGATGGGCCTGGCGCCGCCCACTCGAAAGTCTTCGAAGCCACTTTTCAATTGCACGAATACGCGAAACCAATCGCCCAGATGCCAGTCCGAATGGAACATGTAGCGCTGCAGAAAGAACGTGTTTGTGTAGTTCTGCTTGCCCCAGTTGTCGTTTCCGACGTGTTCAAAAGCGTCCCGAACCTCGCCGCCGAGTGACACATACGAACCGTTGCTTCCCAGCGGGATGTACTTAATCGGATCCCAGAAATCATCTCGATTTGAGGAATTGGAGAGGAAGCTCCAATCCTCGTTTTCTCTGAGTAAAGAGTACTCGCGGTCTGGCGCTGTCGCGTCCGCCTGCGCGAACAGCCTCATAGCGGCCGCAAGACAAAGCGTGGCTCCCGCCCCGGTTCTCATCAGCTACTTCCCGATCGAATGGATTTCTGCGATGTACCCGCCGGGAAACTGCACCATTGCGGCCGACCGATGGTCAGCAGTATAAGGAGCAATCAGAACCGAAACTCCCGCCGCCTTCGCCTTCGCAATGGTTTCATCGAGGTTGGAAACTTCGTAGCCCGTGATTTCTCGACCGTAGGGATACGGAAGGTGGCCGTCAGTCACGAGAACCGTGAGCAATCCGAAGCCAGACTTAATACGAATCCGGCGAAACGTTTCGGAGGTGCGCCCGATTTCGATTCCAGGCGCAGTGGCAACGTCGGATACGACCTGACCGTGCGAGAAGGCGAGGAAGGCCTTCACAAACTGTGCGGTTCGCTCCGCTGAGACGTAGACACGGTTTTCAGGTACGGTTTTCAAGGGCGGATACGAAGGCGCGGTAGTGTGCCAGTAGAACTGCATATCCACGCCGCCGGGCCACTCGATGACAGCGTCCCGGCCGACCGGATCGTTGAACGAGCTAACCCTGGTATCGGCCCCGTCGGCGCGTGCGGCCCCCACTGCGGCATCAAGATCTGTTACCAGGTAGCCAGTGCGTTCCGTACCGAACGGGTATGGTATCGGGGTTTTGAATCCGAACACCGACAACGTCCCCGCAGGCGTCAGCACAAGCTGCGACATTGTACTGCTGGGAGTCGGCGTTGCGGTGAAGACTCCTTGTTTTGTCGTCGTGCCACCGAAGGTCGCAATCAGACTGGCGACGAATTTATCGAAGTTCTCCGGCGTCACGTAGACATGAGTGGTGTCGTATTGAGGTCCTACGGCGAAGTCGGGCGCTAAGCCACCAACCGCCATCGCGGCTGTCAACAGAAGTGATGCAAGCAATCCGAACAATCCTCTTTTTTGCATTGAAAATCTCCTTCGTGCTAGAACGCCCAGCAGAGACAACCGAAACCACCACCGAACTCGCTGTGCTTACACCGATCGGCATGAACATGCGTTGGGGTACTCGTTCGATGGTGAGCCGCCGTGACCGTCGTCGGCCTGGCATACCCTCCATAAACCGCCACAGGGGACCAGTCGGGTAATACCGGCAAAGCCGGCGGAGCAAGATCTTCAAACTCTTCAGCTCCATATACTGGCGCACCCCCAACTATAGTCAGCACAGATTCGAGTTGCTTGATTTCCTCATCAGGTACAGAAAAATAATCTGAAGAAAGCACTGCGACATCAGCCAATTGTCCCGGTACGATTGCTCCTTTACTTCCCTGTTCTGTCGAAAACCAACTGCTCCCTACCGTCCAGAGCCGCAATGCCTCCATTCGGTCGAGACGATTGTTGTCGTCGTACATCGACAACCCGCCCATGGTTTTCCCCGTAACAAGCCAGTATAAAGACACAAAGGGGTTGTAGCTGGCAACGCGCGTGGCGTC
>DATHOK010000104.1:0-7946 GCA_035484995.1 Verrucomicrobiia bacterium
TACTCCGAAGTCGACCAGTGCATCCTGTTCTCCCACGTCGCCGTCGGACGCCATTGCCGCATCCGCCGCTGCATCATCGACCGCAACGTCCATCTCCCCGAAGGCACCACCATCGGCTACGACACCGAAGCCGACCGCTCCCGTTACTTCGTCACCGATAGCGGCATTACCGTGGTTACTCGCGACTACTCGCTCTTCGAGAACCCCGTAACCGTCGACTATTTCACCACCGAGTAAGCGACGCGAGCTGGGCCTTGGAATTCTTAGGTTTTGGAACGGTCGAGAAGGAGGCGCTTGGGACTCGAACGAAAACTTGTAACTAGCTGGCTCTCAATCCTGGCGTTAGGCGCTCTGACGCTTGCGTTTGCGCTTCTCGCACCCGGCATGTGGAGCAAGTCTGCGAGATGGGTCCTCCCAGCCATGGTCGGCGTGAGCGCCGTCTTAGCCCTTTCAATCATCTTCTTCGCCATGGCAATCGCGCTTCGCATGTCCGGAAGGTTCCTTAAACGCAAGCGTCGCTGAGGGTTCGTTTGTCCGCGGCAGCGTCGCGCTGAAATCAGAGACTTCCAGCCACTGCTACAATGCCCTGTTTCCGATAACTTGCGGATACCAGTCAGCCCGCGAACTTACAAGCGCACATCCGCGTACTGTCTTGTGGGGCTTGGCGTGTGGCCCGTGCAAGAGTCTTGGTTTTCGCTGAAAGCTGATGGCTGATAGCTGACAACCACTTTTTCCGGGGAGCTTCTTTTTGGAAGACGTTCAGGTAGTCGCGATGCTGGTCCGCCGCTGTGTTGCCGGCGACGCCGCTGCCTGGGAAGAAATCGTCCAGACTTACAACCGCCGTATCTATAACATCTGCTACCGCTTCGCCGGGTCGTCCGACGACGCCGAAGATCTCGCCCAGGAAGTCTTCATCAAAATTTACCGCACGCTATCAACCTACGACAGCTCCAAGGGAGCCTTCGTCACCTGGGTCACCACCATCACCCGCAACCTGCTAGTCGACCATTTCCGCAAAACCAAGCAGGACCGCATCACCGATTCGCTCGACGCCGCGTCCTCATCCCACGAAGACGCCCAACCCCTGAGCGAGCAAATTCAGGACCAATCCGCTCCTCCCGACCAGCACGTTCGCCGCCGGGAGGTCGCCGAAAGCATTCACGCCGCCCTCGCCAGGCTCTCGCCCGAGCTTCGTGAGGCAGTGATTTTAAGGGACTTACAGGATTTTGACTATCGTGAAATCGCAACCGTTTTGAAGGTTCCGGAGGGTACTGTGAAATCTCGAATAAATCGTGGCCGGGCGGAACTTGCCCGCCTTCTACAACGTACCTATAGGCAGGTGATGTGATGCCAGATCACACCAATAAATCGAATCTCAGCAACGGAATGCAGTGTCATGACTTTGACACGCTCCTCAGCGACGCCCTCGACGGCGTTCTGACCGGCGCTCAACTCGACACCTTCCACGCCCACGCCCGGACTTGTTCCGTGTGCGGGCCGCTGCTCGCCGATGTCACGGCCGGCCGCAACTGGCTGAAGGATCTCACGGAGGTCGAGCCTCCAGTCAGTCTGGTGAACAATATTCTGGCATCCACAACCGGCGTTGACACCCAACGCCTGCGGGTGAACGTGCCCGCGTCCCAGCTTGGCGCATCGAGGTCCGGCGTCTCCATGTGGGACCGCATGCAAGCCTGGGCCTCTGGAGCAATCCAGCCGGTCTGGGGCACGGTCCGGCAGCCGCGATTCGCCATGTCGTTTGGCATGGCGTTCTTCTCACTGTCGGTCGCACTGAGCGTACTCGGCGTCAAACCCGCCGACCTGCGCCAGCTCAGCTTGCGTCCCACGGTCCTGCGGCACACCTACTATAATGCGGAAGCCCGCGTAGTCCGTTATTACGAAAACATCCGGCTGGTCTACGAGGTGGAATCGCGTGTGCGCGAACTCAAACGCAACGTCGCCCCCGCCGCCGAACCCGCGCCGGAAAAAGATAAAGACAAAAAAGATCCCAAGAACAACACAACCCAACAGCCCGAGCAGAAGCAGGATCGCGATTATAGCCAGAACGAGAACCATCTCATTCTGGCCTGCGCTCCTCTGGGTCAACGTGTAAACGATTCGTCTGTAAACGATCCGTCTATCAACGATCCGTCTATCAACGATCCGTCTGTAGTGTCGGTGACCACGTACAGGAGGTTCGTATGAACTGCGCCAACCATAGCGACATTGCCGCGGTCGCTTTCTGCCGCACTTGCGGTAAGCCACTCTGCGCGGCTTGCACCCGCGATGTCCGCGGAGTCGTCTACTGCGAGCCCTGCCTCGCAGCCCGTCTCGATGGCACGGTCGCCGCAGCCGGATTCGTGCCGGCGTCACCCGGTTATCCGCAGCCAGGAAACGTTGCAGCCGTCAGACCCGCATCAGGCTCCGGCCCCAATCCCGCAGTGGCAGGCATCCTTGCCGGATTCTTTCCGTTCGGCGTCGGTGCCGTCTACTGCTCCCAATACGCCAAGGGACTGGCGCACCTGCTGATCTTTGTCATGCTCATCTTCGCCTCCGATCACGCTGGCAACTGGGACTGGATCTTCGGCCTCGGTATCGCGTTCTTCTACGTCTACCAGATCATCGATGCCGTGCGTACCGCCCGCGCTCTTCAGGAAGGCCAGCCCGCGCCCGATCCCATGGGCCTCGGCCAGACCTTCAGCATGGGCGAGAAGTTCGATGCCGGCAAAGTGCCCGTCGGCGCCATCGTTCTCATCGGACTCGGGCTTCTGTTCCTGCTGCACACGATGAGAATCTTCGAAACCGGCCTGGACCGCCTGTGGCCGCTGATCCTCGTCTTCCTCGGTGGCTGGATGTTTTATCGCAACTATGAGCGGGGGCGTCATTCCTGTGGCTGCGGCCGCTGCATGGCGCGTTGCATGATGGGACCCGCGATGGTGCTTACCACCGGCATTCTGTTCCTGCTCGACAGCATGAATATCGCCGAACTGCACCGCACCTGGCCGGCCTGGCTTCTGGTGGTCGGCGTCGTCAAACTGCTGCAGAGCAGCGCCTCGTCCGTCGGCCACGTTGGCCCGCTGCCTCCAGCTCCTCCGTCGCCTCCAGGAGCAGGAGTAGCGCCACCTCCACCACCGGCTTTCTCCAATCAAGCTCCCTCTGAGCAAGCTTCGTCGAACCAAGCTTCATCGAATCAAACTTCGTCTTCTTCAGGGGAGGTGCACAATGGCTAGCCCAACTCAGCCTCCGGTCGCGCCTCTTCCGCCGCGCCCTCGCCGCCGCTCTTTTGCCGGACCGCTGGTCCTGATCATCCTCGGCCTCGTTTTCCTGCTCGGCAACCTGCACCTGATTTCCTGGATGCGGCTGGGAACTCTGTTCGCACACTACTGGCCCCTGCTTCTCATCCTCTGGGGCATCATCAAGTTCGTTGAGTATCAGCAAGCTCAACGCGAAGGCCTCCCCGCCCGCGGCATCGGCTTCGGGGGAGTCTGTCTCGTCATCTTCATCGTCGTCTTCGGGCTGATGGCTACGCAGGCCTCGCGTGTTCACTGGGAACAATTCCGCAACAACATCAACATCGATGACAGCGACCTCGACAACATTTTCGGCGAGACCTTCAACTATGACGACCACCTCGAACAGGCTGTCCCGCCCACAACTACCACCCTGCGTGTAAACAACGATCACGGCGCGGTTCGCGTCACCCCCTCCGACGATAACAAGATCACGGTCACTGTCCGCAAGAAGGTTGGCGCCGACAGCCAGAGCGATGCCGACAAATACAATGCCGGGACCAAGCCGCTGATTACCTCAACCGGAACTCTGTTGACCCTCGACGCCCGAACGCAGGCCGCCGGCAACCACTCCCTCCAGAGCGATCTCGACATCTCCATCCCGCGCAAGATGGCGCTGCAAATAACCTCACGCCACGGCGAAGTCTCGGTGACCGGCCGCGACGGCCAGGTCGAAATCAACAACCAGCACGGCGAAGTTTCCGTCGAAGACGTCACCGGCAACGTCGCTCTGACTATCGAAAGAAGTTCCGCTAAGGTCGAACAGATCACCGGCGACGTCCACATCGACGGCCGCCTGAACGAAGTTTCCGTCACCGACATCAAAGGCTCCGCTCAGTTCGACGGCGAATTCCAGGAGAGCGTCAAACTCGCCCGCATCACGAAGACTGTCGCTTTCAAATCTTCCCGCACCGACCTGGAGTTCTCCCGCATCGATGGCGATCTCGATCTCGATTCCGACGACCTGCACGCCGACCAGATCACCGGCCCATTGCACCTGACCACGCGCTCCAAAGAGATTCGCCTGGAAGATGTTTCCGGCGACGTGCGCGTGCAGGATGAACACGGCGGCATCGAACTCTCCATGCGCTCGCTCGGCAACGTGCAGATCGACAGCCGCAACGGCGACATCAATCTGAGCGTGCCCGACAAGGCCGGCTTCCACCTCGACGCCCAAACCCGAGACGGAGAGATCCAGTCCGACTTCCCCGAGCTGAAGATTGACAATAGCGAGCATGAGGCCAAAGCCAGCGGCTCTGTCGGCAACGGCTCTTCTCACATCGTGCTCAACAACGAGCACGACGGCATCGAGATTCGCAAAACCTCAGCCAAGCCAGCCATAGCCACACCCCCAACTCCACCAGCCCCGCCCAAACCAGCCAGATCCCTGCCCCCACCCAAGTCCAAAGTCGAACCCACCGAAAACTAGCTGGTTGTCATCCTGAGCGAAGCCTGATCGTCTGAAAGACGATCAGGCGCAGTCGAAGGACCCCTTACCCGCCTGATGCGACAAACAAGCCCCGCAAGGTATTCCCACGCCAACCCCGGCGTCTCTTACCTCTTCGGCGGCCTGGTGACTCTTTTAATGGAAGGCCAAAGCTCCCTCTCCTCCCTTTGATGCTCCACCCTCCGTGCCACCCCCATCTTTGCCTTCCGCCCCACCATCTGCGAAACTGACCCTGTCCCGACCGCCACTGAGAACTGAGAACCGAGAACTGCGTCATGGGCCGCATCCACGTACTTCCCGAGCACGTCGCCAACAAAATCGCCGCCGGCGAAGTGGTGGAGCGCCCAGCCTCAGTGGTAAAAGAGTTGCTCGAGAACGCGCTTGACGCAGGCGCGACTCGCATCAAGATCAACATCGAAGCTGGTGGCAAAAAGCTGATCCAGATCACCGACAACGGCTGCGGCATGGTGCGCGACGATGCCATGCTCGCCTTCGAACGCCACGCCACATCAAAGATCAAAGACGCAGAAGATCTCCTGAGCGTCGCCACACTCGGATTTCGCGGCGAAGCCCTGCCCTCGATCGCATCGGTCTCCCGCCTGCACCTCGAAACCCGCGCCGCTGCCTCGAACGAACCAGGGTCGACGGAACAAGCAGCCTCAGCCGGAACCATCCTCGAAATCAACGGCGGCAAGATGGCGCGCGTCGAAGAAGCCGGACTTCCCGAGGGCACGTCCATCACAGTGCGCGATCTCTTCTTCAATACCCCCGCGCGCAAGAAATTCCTGAAAGCCGAATCGACCGAACTCTCCCACATCGCCTCGCTGGTAACGCATTACGCGCTCGCCCATCCCGAAAAACATTTTGAATTGCACTCCGCCACCAACGCCATGCTGGTAGCCCCGCCAGTAGCGGGATACAGCGAGCGCGTCTATCAGGTCTTCGGCAAAGAGACCCTCGACCAGTTGATCCCGCTCGCAGCCGTGCAGCCGCTCGAGCGCGTAGGCCTGCCCCAACCTCCGCCGTGGCGACGCCAGGAACAACAAGAAGATGAGAACGGCAATCCTGCCAGCCCAGCCGAGCCCGGCGAGATGCGCCTCCACGGCTTCGTCTCGAAACCGGAAATCCAGAAGCTGAATCGCAATTCGATTTTCATCTTCGTTAACGGCCGCCTGATTCGCGACCGCCTCGTCCAGCACGCACTCACCGAGGCATATCGCAACATCATTCCGCCCACGGTATACCCGGTGGTGCTGCTGTTTCTCGAATTGCCGCCCGGCGAGGTCGATGTCAACGTCCATCCCTCAAAAACCGAAGTCCGCTTCCGGCAGCCGAGCGTGATGCACGATTTCGTCCGCGACACCGTGCGCGCCGCTCTCATGAAGGCGCGTCCCGCGCCCCAGTTCACCACCGAAATTCACGCCCACGCCACAGCCGGCTCAGGCCTGACCCCAGGCGCAAGAGAATGGGAGCCGCCCTCAGACCTGGCCTCGGTAGACATGGCCTCGGCAGACCTGGCCTCGGGCGCCCCCGCGCGCCCGTTGTATCAACCCGCCAGCGGCTTCGCTCTGCAAGCCCCGTCCGCTCCGCCAGTTTCCGCGCGCTTCCAGTTCGAAGGTGGAATCGCAGTCGAGGCCAACGCCGCGCTCCCGGTAGCGCGAGGACTCGAAACCCGCTTCGCAGAAGCGATTCCAGAAACAATTCCAGACACGATTCCAGACAACGGCTGCGCCCCCGCGCTCGACACAGAAGAAGAAGAGACCACGCTGGCCGCGCTCTCCACGCTCCGGCCTCTAGGGCAAATCCGCAATTCGTTCATTCTCGCCGTCAACGAAGATGGCTTATGGATCGTCGACCAGCACGTAGCTCATGAGCGCGTGTTGTTCGAGCGCATCCTCCGACAACGCACCGCGCAGAAAGTAGAGAGCCAGCGCCTGCTCATGCCGATCGTGCTCGAGCTTTCTCCCGCGCAGCAGGCGGTCTTTGCCGAGATTGCCGACGAACTCCAGCACAACGGCTTCGAAGCCGAACCTTTCGGGGCGCGTAGCGTAGCCGTGAAAGTCGCACCAGCCGGCGTCGACGCCGCTGCAGTCGAGCACATGCTCCACGAACTACTCGACCAGATTTCGCGCGAAGAGCAATCGCTGAACCTGGAAAAGATTCGCGCCCGCATCGCCGCCTCCATCGCCTGCCACGCCGCCATCAAGGTCAACATGCCGCTCGAGCAGAACAAAATGGATTGGCTGCTCGCCGAACTCGCAAAAACTGACCATCCCATGTCGTGCCCGCACGGCCGGCCGGTCGTCCTGCGGTATTCTGTAAAGGACATTCAGAAGGCGTTTAAGAGAATCTAGCTCTTACCCCTCAGCGATAATGACCGATCAGGACCTCCAGCAACTCCGCAGCGAAAAGTGGCGCCTCGATGGCAAGCCCATCCGCACCATCGAGGAGGCGCGCGCCTTCGTCGAGGCCGTGGGATTCTGCCTGATGTATCCCGTGCGCCCCACCATGCCCGTGCCAACATTCATCGGAGCCTTCGTCGGCTCCGACAATCGTCTGCCCACCTGGCAGCATGCTTACTCTGATCCGCGGGCGCTGGCGGCGACCGAGCTCATGGTCCGGCTGCTGCGCGAGCGCGCTGCCTATGAAGCGAATTTGTTTAACGAGAACAACGCATTTCTCGTCGCAGCGTCTGTCTTTCCATATTTCTATGCCCTGGTGGGCGAGCGCAATCCCAAACTCGCGCCTAAGCAAGGACCGCGCTCTCCCTATTCCCCGCTCGCTTGCGATGCGTTTGAGCTGATCCGGCGCGACGGTCCCATCTCGAAGCCAAAGCTGCAGGAAGCGCTGGGCGGCAGCGTCTCGCTGGCCGCACTCGATAAGGCGCTCGGCGAGTTGCTCGCCAAGCTGCGCATCACGCGCGTCGACTACAAGCCGAGCGAAGGTTCGTTCTGGGACCTTCTCTATCGCTGGGCGCCCGATGCCGTTCGCGAAGGCGTCGGCCTTTCCGTGCAAGAAGCGCTCTCGGCGCTGCTTTCGAAATATCTCGACTGCGTCATCGCCGCCGAGCAGAGTGAACTCGAAACTTTCTTCGGAAACTTCGTGGCCCGCTCCCGCGTGAAAGATGCGGTAAATGCCCTGCTGGCGGCCCGCGAGCTGAGCTTCGTCCACGTCGGCGGAAGATCGATGCTGCAAATCACTCCCGCGAAGGA
>DATHOK010000105.1:0-5678 GCA_035484995.1 Verrucomicrobiia bacterium
CCGAATTCTGTGGAGCATAAACCATGCCGACTTCTGCGTGATGCCAAGCGTCCGGGCCAGTTCATGCGAGCTAATGCCGTTCTTACAGGCTACCAGCATCCACACTGCCGTCATCCACTTGTCGAGGCCAAGGGCGGAGTCTTCCATGATCGTCTTGACCTTGACGGTGAACTGTTTCTTGCATTCATAGCAGAACCAAATCCGCCGAGTTTTGATGAAAGAATGCTTCATTTTCCCGCATCGTGGGCAGGCAATTTTGCCGTCCGGCCAGCGCAGTTTTACGGCGTATTGGAAGCATGTTTCCGGGTCGGAGAAGTAGGCGATTGCCTCTTGCAAAGTCTTTGGTTCGTTATTCATGCAAAGACTATACCCTAAATGCACATGTGAGTCAAGTAAATTATTGCCGTTACGAGTATCGACGGGGACCTCACTTCGGCGCCAGCATCGACCGATCCCGAGCATTCATCTCCACTGCCTTACGCGAATAAAGCAACGGAAAATATTCGCCTTTATCCCACAGCAGAAGCAGATCCGAATAATGTGGCGATCCCGGCTGTCCGCTTTGTCCCGGAGTATTTACGGCTAACGAATGGTCCCAATCGGCCGTGTCCAGGATTTCTCGATAGCTCGCACCACCCTCCTGCTCGTACTTATTGCCTGGCCAGGTGGCATTCACCGTGTTGCCATCGCCCGGACGCGACAACGGTCCCAAATCAAGCAATGTCGCAGCGTCAGGCAAACGATCCAGAGAGTGCCGGAACTGAATCGTATGCAACCGGCCCCATGACCACGACCGCGGATCGGTGCCTAACAGTTGCTCAGTCTGCTTCCACGCGGATTCGAGAGTTTGCAGCAACACCTGGTTTCTGCCTGCGACCGCATCAGCTCCGAAGACCTGCGGCGACGGATCCGAAAGATATTCGAATACGTTCTCCAATTCCCAATCGTCTTGAAGGGATGCAACCCCTTCCTTCTCGGCGACTACCTTTCGCAGTTCTTTGAGCCAAACTTCATAAAGCGCGGCAACTCCGGACTCTCTACTCAGCGTCGCATCCCATCCCTGCATCATTTGCGTCGCTGGCGTTGGGTTCGGCGACGACTCTTTCAACAGGTTCACTAACTGACGCGCCGGCAGTGACACAACATCAGTCTGGAGCTTCTCCATATCCTCCAGTGTTATCTTCTTTCCGCTGTCCCGAATGCCAGAGACAACCTCCTCGATACGATGCACGCGATCAGGAGGAGCCCATTCGAAGCCGACGTTATACGGATAATTCTCCGGGATCATTTTGTGATTTGCGGTTGCGACAAACCCGCTGGATGGATTGAAACTGTGGGGAAGTTCCGAGTTCGGTACGTATCCTGACCACTCGTACTCCCCCGCAGCCCCAGGCACCGGCAACAGCCCGGTCCAATTTCTTCGCAGTGGCGTCAGACCAGTGGAGTGCTCCCCTATATTGCCGTCGATGTCGGCATAGACAATGTTCTCCGACGGCACCTTCCAGCGCTTCATGGCGTCTTCGAATTCGTTCCAGTTCGTCGCCCGGTCGACAGCCAGAGATCCAAGATAGCCCGCGGTACCGGGCTCGGCGCCAACCCATCGAAGTGCCAGAGCGCGCTTGCCGTCTTCCCAAAGTACGGGACCATGACGGGTAAACTTCAAGTCGACTTCCACCGGCGGCTTTCCTTTGATTGCGATGCTTTCGTGCTCCACCTGCATCCGCGCCCATCCATTCGCCGTCTTGTATTGAAGCGGATCTTGCGGATTCAGATCTTCGATGTACAGATCCTGCTGATCGAGTCCGAAGATCGTGAATCCCCACGCAATATGCTGATTGTGACCCACAGCGATTCCCGGCAAACCCGGCTCGCCCGCGCCGATCACATCCCAGCCAGGAGCTACCAGATGGACGATGTAACGCAACGAGGGCACCGCCACCACGCGATGAGGATCGTTGGCCAAAATCGGCTTACCCGTAGATGTAAGCCTTCCCGAGATCGTCCAATCATTGCTGCCTTGCTTGCCGTCCGACGGAAACTCGATCCTCGCATCGCTTCCGATGAGGTTCTTGAGAAGTGACGGAGTCAGTCCGCCCAAATCCACGCCCGCCGCGGGGTCAAGTTTTACCTTCGGATCAAGGCTCAGAACGGCGCTGGCCTTCTCCACACCAAGCTTCGCGATCAGCTCAGCATCACGAAGCTCGCTGAACGCATTTCCAGTCACGGAAAATGCCGCCATTCGATTGAGACAATCCTGTGGCTTCCAGGGCTCCGGCGCGAAACCGGCCAGCTGAAACTCGATCGGCAAGCCGGGGCCGGTCTTCTTTGTTTTTGTTTTTGCCGTGAGTGAGCGTATCTCGGCATTGATCCCGTCGGTGAAAGCACTCAGGATTGCCTCGGCGTCCGGCGAGTAGCTCTCATACTCGGCCTTCATGTCGCCCCGGTAACGAAGCAGCCTGGCATTGATGTCACGCTGCACCGCCGATGGGCCCAACACCTCGGCCAAACGGCCCTGACCTGCGCGCTTCCACATCTCCATCTGGAAGAGCCGGTCCTGGGCCACGACAAAGCCTTGCGCAAAAAAGAGATCGTGCTGATTCTTGGCGTAAATGTGCGCAACGCCCCAGCGATCTCGAAGCACACTGACTGGCTCTTTCAGCCCGGGCGCGACCAGATTGCCGCGAATCGGTGAAAGCACGTCGCGCGCCCTGACATCTAACGGCCTGGGCGTCTCTTGTGCCACTGACACAACTACAAAGATAACTGCGAGGAACGAACCGAGCAGGAAAACACCGATTCTTCTATGCATAAGGGCCGGATTGCGGCGCGGGATCAGATCGAGTAGCACCGGTTGCGAACGACACTCTCCTGTTAATGCGTCTCCACCATGGTCCCCGCCAACTTATGCAGCGCATCCTGATTCAAAGTACGCGTGTAAAACATGTGGCCACCGGGAAACTCATGGACCTGCACGCGGTTCGCATCCCCCATGATCGGCATCTGGTCCACGCTAAGTACCGATCCCATGAATGGACAAGAGAGGTCGTTCCATCCATGCACGATCAGCACGCGCAGTTTAGGATCGGCAGCAACCGACTCGCGCAGGTCTCTCACCGCACCCTTACGCAGGTCATCATTGCGATCCCATTGCCGGTTGACGTCACTCGACAGAGCCTCGTAGCGCGCATCGGTCTTCCATCCAACCGTTCGCGTGATGAAGTCCACCATAGCCGTGGTCGTGGGCGCGATGATGCTCTCGAGAATCGGATCTCCAGTCTGTTGGGTCGGGGCATAGGGGAATGGATCGGGTGCGGTGACGTTCGAGTCGTACACACTGCCGATTAATCCTTGTGTCCGGTGCACCTCGCGGAGATAGGCTCGAATGTCCAGCCGGCCGCCGGCAAACTTCACGAACTTCGGATCAAGCCCCGTCATTTCGGTTACATGCGCGATCATCGCGTCGGTAGCAGCCGGGTCACTGCGGCCTTTCAGCAGCGCCTCGGCATAGTCTCCGCGTGTGTACGCCATCACCTGCTGCATCGCAGCGTCAGTCAGCTTGCCTTCGGATTCCAGATGCGCGGCCGTTATCGACGGCAGATCGATCATCCAGGGAATCGGTGACAGGTCCCCGTCGCCTTTCTCCGGGTTCAGATACGGACTCACCAGCACAAGGCCGTTCATTGCAACGCCCAGTGTGGATTGCAGATAATGCGTCAGCAGCGGCCCGCGATATCCGCCATAGCTCTCGCCGACCAGATATTTTTTGTCCAGCAAGCGATTGTTCTGCACCAGCCACTTGTAGATCACGAGCGAGAGATACTCGATGTCCGGTTTGGGTGCATAGAAAAGCTTCTTCGTCTCCGCCTCGTCCACCAGAGAACGCGAAAATCCCGTGCCGATCGGGTCGATAAAGACCATGTCAGTAAAGTCGAGCCAGGTGCCGGGATTGTCGGTAAGCGTCGCCGGGTCCGAAGGTGAGTCGCCTTCATTCGCAAACGCAATATGCTTGGGCCCGATCGCGCCCAGGTTCAGATAGACGGACGATGCCCCCGGGCCGCCATTGAGAGCGAACGTGACCGGCCGGTGCGATCCGCTGTCGCTGTCTTTGTTTTTGCCTTTTGGTTCGTCGCGCTTTGGTTCGTCGCGCTTTGGTTGGTCGCCTTTTGGTTGGTCTAGCGTGAATGCCGTATACATCACCACGCCGGTGGGCTTGTCATCCTTGCCTTTCAGCGTGATTGTGCCGACTGTCGCCGTGTAGTGAAGTGTCTCGCCATTCACGG
Organism: Verrucomicrobiia bacterium; assembly: GCA_035484995.1. Classification (GTDB taxonomy): domain Bacteria; phylum Acidobacteriota; class Terriglobia; order Terriglobales; family Acidobacteriaceae; genus Sulfotelmatobacter. Next base: position 4,281 of record DATHOK010000105.1, read on the forward strand.
TGATCGTCTGCGGCACAGACTTGTCCGCGGGCAGAGGATTCTTCATGGGCTCGGCGGATTTCGAGTCGGCGGATTTTTCTGTCGCGGGAGTTGCGCTGGCATCGGCCGCCGGCTTGGCAGATTCGCCACGCTGGGCGCATACAGGAAGAGCGAATAGCACGAGTGCTACAACAAAATTTGTGCGAATCATCCCGAAGTAGAATCTCCTTTCGCTTCAAAAACCGCGCCCAACAATGCTTCCTACGCTCCCATCGCTTCCTGCCCGCCCAGCGGCAGGAAGTACTGCGTCCCCTTGATCGGCTCGGTAACCTTGCGCAGCAGTTCCTGCAAGTCTTCATTGCGGTCAACAAAGTCGATATCCGAAGTGTTGACGATCAGCAGATCCGACGACGTGTAGTGAAAAAAGAAGTGTTCATACGCTTTGACCACTTCCTCGAGATATTCATCGCTCACAGCACGCTCACCCGGAGCATTTTTTTTCTTCAGCCGTTTCTTCAGCACCTCAGGCGTGGCTTGCAGGTAAATGACAAGGTCGGGCGTAGGCAACTGCTCGCGGAAGTGGTTGTAATAGCGGTTGTAAGTGTCGAGTTCCTGATCGGTGAGATTAAGGCAGGCAAAGAGCTTATCTTTTTCGATGATGTAGTCGGCGACCACCGTCTTCTGCGAGCGGGGTCCCAGGTCGAGCGCCTGCAGCTGTTCGAACCGCTGCACGAGAAAGGCAAACTGAGTTTGAAACGCCGCGCCGCGTTCGCCCCCATAAAAAGCTCCGAGGAACGGATTGGATTCCGGCTCCATCACCCGCTGCGCGTTCAGCCGCTCTGCCAAAATTCGCGCCAGCGTGCTTTTGCCGACTCGGATCGGACCTTCCACTGCAATGTAACGGGGCAGCTCGAAGAGATTGGCCATGGGCTCGCAATAATTCGGAAGTTGCAGGATAGCTCGGATGGAGCCGAGTGGCAATTGAGGGAAGAGTTAACAGCAGAAATTGAGCGATTTAGCGATCGCGTGATTGTGCAATTTGAAGAGGATCGTACGATCTTCGATCACACAATCGCTCAATTACTCAATGCTCTACAATCCCTCCATGCTGGTCACAGCTCTAACGTGTGCCGCCTCCGCCGCAGCCGCGATCACCGTCGGCTACCAGTCCATGGCTCCGACGGCGCAATGGCATGGACGAACCTTCATCGGACTCGACCCTGGCTCGCGCCAGATCGCACTGACCTACGACGATGGCCCAAACGACGCGCATACGCCACGCCTGCTGGAAGTCCTCGCGAAGCACAATGTACACGCCACTTTTTTCCTGATTGGACGCTACGTCGAGCAGCGGCCGCAAATTGTCCGCGCGATCGTCCAGGGCGGGCACGTCGTCGGCAACCACACCTTCACTCATCC
>DATHOK010000106.1:0-3131 GCA_035484995.1 Verrucomicrobiia bacterium
GCCGGGACGTAGTCCTGCAGGAAGCCTCGCAGGCTGGCTATCGGCTGCTCGAGCAGTATGACTTTGTGAAGGGCGACAAGATGGATTATTTCCTGGTATTCATTCCAGCATCGTGATACTACAGCACCGTGATTTCGTCGACCACCGACCAAGTGGTGCGACTCAGGTCAGCAAATGCCGGCAGGTCGGCGTCCGAGGCTGCGCCTTGCGGGCTTGCCCATGCCGCTTCCATGCTCGAGCAATCGTCGAAATAGAGTTCGACGATTGCGTCCCATCCAGGTGGTTTCCGCTGCGGATCATTGCCGACAATATTCTGAATGTACTTTCGCAGGCCGGGCAGATTCTTCGCCAAAGGCCCATGAACTTCTTGCAGGTGCCGGCGGAACTGTTCGTGGGTTAAATCGGGACGCCGGTAGATGACCACCATAAATTTGAGCATGTCGGTTTCTCACTGATCGCTCCCCAGCAATCGTTCCCCGGCGATCATGCGCTTTCGATCATTCCCGCGAGCAGCAGGGCTCGGCGCGGGAGTTTGGAAATCACGATGAATTCGTGAACTGCATGCGCTCCGTCGCCTACGCCGCCTAAGCCGTCGAGCGTGGGAATGCCCATGCCGGCGGTGAAGTTGCCGTCGGAGCCTCCGCCTACGGCTGCTTCTTCCAGTTTCCATTCGATCTGGCGGGCGATCTCCTGGGCTTTTTTGTAAAGCGCCGCTACTCCGGCAGTGCGTTCCATGGGGAGGCGGTTGATGCGGCCGGTCATTTCGAGTCTGCAGTGTTTGTCGAACGGCTTGAGGGAGCGCAGCTTGCGGTCAAGACCGGAGGCTTGTTTAGCGCTCTTGATGCGGACATCAATGCCTACAGAAGCCTCGGCGGCGACCACGTTGGTGCGCGTTCCTCCTTGCACTATGCCGGGGTTCACCGAAACACCTTGCTGCAGATTGTTCAGCTTGGAGACGACCGCGATCTGGCGGGCTAGTTCGAGAATAGCGCTGTGCCCTTTGCTGGGATCGAGTCCGGCGTGTGCCGCGACGCCTTTCACGCGTAGCGTGTATTCGCCTACCCCTTTGCGCGCGGTTTTGACGGCGCCTCGAAGCCCGGCGGCGGGTTCGAGCACCAGCACTCCGGCAGACTGTTTCGCCAGGGCCTCGGTGATCTTTCGCGAGGAATGGCTGCCGACTTCTTCATCGGAAACCAGGAACACGGTGACGGGCCGCGGGAGTTGGCCGTGCCACGCTTGCAGCGCTGCGATGGCATGGAGCATGAGCGCGATGCCTGATTTCATGTCGAGAACGCCGGGGCCGCGCAGGCGGCCGTCCTCGATTTTGCAGGGCATGGTGGCCAGAGTACCCAGGGGATAAACCGTGTCGTAGTGGCCGAGCAGCAGAACTGGCTTGCGAGTTGTGTCGGCGACGAAGTCGATCTGCAAATTGTCGCCGAAGTCGGTGCTGCGATGGAGACGAGTGCGTCCCCCCAGGGCTTCGAACTTGGGCGCGATGAAGGCGGCAATACGGTCGACCGCTGGCTTGTTGTCGCTGGGGGATTCGATTTCGACGAGGTCGCGAATGGTGGCGACGATCTCGTCCTGATGTTGCGAGAAATAGCGCAGGCGATCGGCCCCTGAAGGCTGAGTCCGAGCCGCTGCTGATTTTCCTGCTTTCATGCCGGGCACGATTCCTTTCGCGGGCTGGTGGTGGCGCTGCGCCGAGAACGGGACGCGGTACAGTATAATCTTCAGGCTGATTGAGACGAACGGATTGAGAGCGAAGCATGAATGAGAGCACTCCACTCGTGTCGGATGTGGTCGCATCCAAGACGGGGTTCGACATTCACGAGATCCTGAAGATTCTGCCGCACCGCTATCCGTTTCTGCTGATTGACCGGGTGCTGGAGCTGAAACGCAAAGAGCGCATCGTAGCCATCAAGAACGTCACCATCAACGAACCTTTCTTCAACGGACATTTCCCGGGATTGCCCATCATGCCGGGCGTACTGATCGTCGAAGCCATTGCGCAGGCCGGAGGAGCGCTATTGCTCACCGAACTGGAAGACCGCAGCAACAAGCTGATGGTTTTCACGGGAATCGATCGGGCCAAGTTTCGGCGCCCAGTGAGTCCCGGCGACCAGTTGCGGATCGAGGTGGAAGTGCAGGGCTGGCGCGTTATCCCCCGCATGATCGCAGCGAAGATGCACGGCGTTGCGTTTGTGGCGGGCAAGCGCGTGGCGGAAGCGACGGTCTCGTGCCAGCTGATCGATAACTCGCGCGCGCGCGGGGACGGCGCAGAAGCGACTCGCGACGGCGCGGATGCCGAGTAAGCAGAGCGTGAGTGCGCCCGCTATCGATCGATCTCCTGATGATGCAATAACGAAATCATGAATGTTCATCCCACGGCGATTATCGATCCCCGGGCTAAAGTTCCGGCATCATGCACGGTCGGCCCATACTGCGTGATCGGGGCTGATGTGGAACTGGGCGAGGGCTGCCGACTGGTTTCGCAGGTAGCTCTCGAAGGGCCGACGAAGATTGGGGACGACAACGCGTTCTTTCCGTTTTGCGCGGTCGGCATGGCGCCGCAGGATGTTACGTACAGAGGCGAGCCTACGCGGCTGGAGATCGGCGATCACAACGAGATTCGCGAGTGCGTCACCATCAGCCGCGGCACGGTCAAGGGCGGCGGACTCACTCGCGTGGGCAGCCACACGCTGATCATGGCCTACGCGCACATTGGACACGACAGCGTGATCGGTGACCACTGCATGCTGGTGAACGGCGCGACGCTGGGCGGGCATGTGATAGTGGAGGAGTGGGCTGTGGTGGGCGCGCTTTGCCCGGTGCATCAATTTGTGCGCATCGGGGCTCACGCCTATGTCGGCGGGGGCACGACCATCACGCAGGACGTGCTGCCGTTTTCGATGACGTCCGCGGCCCGTAACACTCACGCTTATGGGATGAATAAAGTTGGGCTTGAGAGGCGCGGCTTTTCGCGGGAGCGAATCCGCAAGATTCATCATGCTTACAAGACTTTGCTGGCGTCGAAGATGAATACTTCGCAGGCGCTGCAGAAGCTGAAGGCTGAGCCTGATCGCGGGGAAGACGTGGAGATGCTGATTCGGTTCATCGAGAGCTCGGAA
>DATHOK010000107.1:0-10125 GCA_035484995.1 Verrucomicrobiia bacterium
TTACGGCATACGGGTCGTACCAGGTCGGATCGACGTCCTGTTGGCCATAGGACGGAAGCACCATGGTTGTGAGTATCGCACCAAACACCATTGCCATGAATGCCAGTATTCTGCGGGACCGGATGTCTCTTGATCGGTTCATTTGAATCACCTCTCTGATGGATTGATTTCGACCGACGTTAGTGGCAAGCGGCAGAAATCATGGACCGAATAATGCGCCCACTGGCAGTAAGTGTCCATGGAGAGGGGCTGAAGCTATATGAAGCCATCTGAAGAATGGTTCGAAGCGTCTCCGCGCGCAACTTTCTGGCGCTATTCGCGCGGCGGGGACTTTCGAGTGCCTCGGGGATTTTCTGGATCCAGGCCGGCGGCAGCCATAATGGCGCGACCGAACTCTTCCGGGGAAACAGCAAATGCTTCGCCCACTGCCGCATTGCTGGCATCTTCCTCGGCAGTGGGCGCGACGAAGCGATAGCCCCGTCCGACCACAGTCTGCAGGTACTGAGGCTCGTCAACATCGTCTGCCAGGGCGCGGCGAACCTTGCGGATGGCGGTATTAATTCCCTGTTCGACGTCGACGAAGACGTCTTTGCTCCACAATTCGTTGGAGATTTGCTCGCGGGTCACCAGTTGCCCCCTCTTTTCGACCAAGAACATGAGCAACTGCAGCGGCAGGCCCTCGAGCCGAACCGGGACGCCACGGCGGCAGAGCTGAAAACGACCGTAATCCAATTGGAAGTCGTCGAAGCGAACCTTTTTCTCCGGCATTAGCTCGACTCCTACGTCACCTGACCACGCCCACTACAGCGGTTTCACTGCGGACACACGGTCGGACGAGTTTCGTGCAATCAGGAATTCTGTTCCGACGGGCTCACGGTGTCAAGCCCACGCAAAAACAAAGCGGGGCGGCTTGCGCCGCCCCGCTTCAAGTCAAAAGCAGCGGGCGAGGGCGCCCGCTCTACACAACCTTTACGTTCCTTCGCTCCAGCCTGCCAGATACTCTTCCTGGTCCGGAGTGAGGCGGTCGATCTTGATTCCCATGGACTCGAGCTTCAGTTTGGCTACGCGCTTGTCGAGTTCGTCGGGAACTTTGTAGACCCTTTTCTCGAGCGTCTTGAAGTTCTTGACCATGTACTCGACTGAAAGCGCCTGGTCGGCGAAGCTCATGTCCATTACCGAGGCGGGATGTCCCTCGGCGGCGGCCAGGTTGATCAGGCGGCCTTCGCCTAGAAGGTTGATCTTGCGGCCATCCTTCAAAGAATACTCGTCGACGAAGGTGCGGGTGGTGCGCTTCGAGGACGACATATTCTCAAGCGCCGGGATATCGATTTCGACGTTGAAGTGCCCCGAATTGGAAATAATGGCGCCGTCTTTCATCAGCGCGAAATGTTCTTTGGTGAGCACGCTCTTGTTGCCGGTGACGGTGCAGAAGACGTCGCCTAATTTTGCGGCTTCGGTCATCGACATCACGCGGAAGCCATCCATCACGGCTTCGAGAGCCTTGGTGGGATCGACTTCGGTGATGATCACTTCGGCGCCGTTACCGCGGGCGCGGCTGGCGAGTCCGCGGCCACACCAGCCGTACCCGGCTACCACGAACTTCGAACCTGCCAGCAGGAAGTTGGTGGCGCGGATGATGCCGTCTATGGTTGACTGTCCGGTGCCGTAGCGATTGTCGAACAAATGTTTGGTGTCGGCGTCGTTCACGGCGACGATGGGGAACTTCAGCACGCCTTCTTTCGCCATGGCGCGCAGGCGGATTACGCCAGTAGTGGTTTCTTCGGTGCCGCCGATGACGCCTTCGAGAGCGTCGGTGCGCTTGGTGTGGAGGATGGTGACGAGGTCGGCGCCATCGTCCATGGTGATGTGCGGCTTGTGATCGATGGCGGCGAGGATGTGGTTGTAATACGTGTCGTTATCCTCGCCCTTGATGGCGTAAACCGGAATGGCTTGATCGCGGACCAGGCTGGCGGAGACATCGTCTTGCGTAGAGAGGGGATTCGAGGCGCAGAGGACTACGTCGGCGCCGCCGTCGCGCAGGCAGATGGCCAGGTTCGCAGTTTCTGCGGTGACGTGCAGGCAGGCGGAGATGCGGATGCCTTTCAACGGCTGGTTCTTGATGAATTCCTTGCGGATAATTTGCAGCACCTTCATGGACTGGTTCGCCCACTCGATGCGTTTTTTGCCCAGTTCGGCCAGTTCCAGGCTCTTGATGTCGCTGTTCACTTGTGCTGCTGTTGACATACGCCTCCTGTGGCGCTTTGCTGCTGAAAATTTTGGTTGGTTACCTGGTTACTTATTAGAGCAGACTCGTTTGATTGCTTGCCGCTTTTTCAGAATACACGAATTGGGGGAAACGTCAGCATTCCTAAATACTCTTCGGGGAGTGGCACCTTCGGACTAGTTCCCCAGTTGAACTTTGGTTAGCCTGTGTCTCTTGCTCAGCGAAAAAAACCTTAAACACAGGGGGCACAGGGTTCCACGGAGTAACCCTACTTCCGCACGCCCTGACCTACTGGCTCACGCACGCCCGCATCACTCGCTAGCTTCGCTGCCTTGTCGGTTCCTTCCCAGGTGAAGTCGGGATCGTTGCGTCCGAAGTGCCCGTAAGCTGCCGTCTTCTTATAGATGGGGCGGCGCAAGTTCAGTGAATCAATGATGCCTCGCGGCGTCAGCTTGAAGTTGGCGCGGATCAGGTCGGGGATGATCGCGGGATCGACTTTCTCGGTGCCGAAAGTATCCACGCGGACGCTTACGGGATCGGCTACGCCGATGGCGTAGGCGAGTTGCACTTCGCAGCGGTCGGCAAGTTTTGCGGCGACAATGTTTTTGGCAATGTGGCGCGCCATGTAGGCTGCGGAACGATCGACCTTGGTCGGATCTTTGCCGCTGAAAGCGCCGCCGCCGTGGCGTCCCATGCCGCCGTAGGTGTCGACGATGATCTTGCGTCCGGTGAGGCCGGTGTCGCCCATGGGGCCGCCGATAACGAAACGTCCCGTGGGATTGATGTGGTACTTGGTGTCTTCATCGAGCAGGTGCGCGGGAATCACGGCCTGGATCACGTGCTTCAGAATGCCCGCGCGCAATTCCTCGTTGCTGACGTTCTCGGCATGCTGCGTGGAAATGACAACCGCATCGACGCGGAGCACTTTACCGGTGGAATCATATTCAACTGTGACTTGGGATTTTCCATCGGGGCGAAGGAAGGGAAGCGTTCCGTTCTTGCGCATCTGCGAGAGCCGCATGGTCAGCTTGTGCGCCAGCGAGATGGGGGTCGGCATAAGCTCCTCATTCTCGTTGCACGCATAGCCAAACATCATGCCCTGGTCGCCGGCGCCGCCGGTGTCTACGCCCATGGCGATGTCGCCGGACTGTTTGTTGATGCTGGAGATTACGGCGCAGGTGTTGCAGTCGAAGCCGTAGACGGCGTTGTCGTAGCCGATGGATTGAACGGTGCCACGGACTACGTTCTGGAAATCGACGTAGGCTTTGGTGGTGATTTCTCCGGCGATGACTACGAGGCCGGTGGCGGTGAGGGTTTCGCAGGCTACGCGGCTGGCGGTATCTTCGGCCAGGCAGGCGTCGAGGATGGCATCGGAAATCTGGTCGGCGATCTTATCGGGATGGCCTTCGGTCACGGATTCGGAAGTAAACAAAATACGGTTCTTCGTTCCTGTTGCTGCTGGCAAGATTTGTTCTCCTTAAGAAACTGCTTTGGACCTTTATTTCTGGCGACGGTAGGGGTGTTGCTCGCGCTTACTAGGATCGCAGAAAAGGCTAAGTAATCATTCTACGGTTGGGATCAATCAGGAACAAGATCCGCCGAAAGAAGTCCTCAAAAAGGCTAACAGAGGGACCCCGGCCGCGCAACGGTTTTGGGGCTAAATGCCACAGGATGAATTCAATAGCGGAATTGGCGCGGTAGACGGAGGGATTGGGGCGGCGAGCGGGTTCCGGCACGCGACCCGGAATGGAATATGTCCGGCTGTGGAACTGCCCCACTCAAGCCAAAGGACGGCTTGAATGGGTCACCCGTCCAACGGTTTCCGGAGATGTAGAGTATACTGTGGAATAGACTCCACATATGGAAATCGTCCAAATCGTGCTGGATAAGAAGCTGTTACACGCCGCCGATCAAGCCGCGAAGCGTACCAAGCGAAACCGGTCCGCTCTGGTGCGCGACGCCTTGCGTGAGCATCTCCGCCGGCTAGAACTGCGAGCCAGTGAACAGCGCGACCGCCAGGGCTACTTGCGGCCCTCGCAAGCCGACGCCGAAGCTCAGCGTTGGGAATCGGAGGCCATGTGGCCGGAAGAATAGCCCGGATAGCCCGGGGCGAGGTTCGGCTCTACCAGTTTGCCGCGCCGGATAAGAAACGGCCGGCGCTGGTGCTTACCCGCAACAGCGCCATCGCATATTTATCGACGGTCACGGTTGCACCGGTCACGTCCACGATCCGCGGCGTGCCGTCGGAAGTCGTTCTGAGTGAAGAGGACGGCATGAAGTTCACGTGCGCGGTAAACCTGCACAACGCAGTTACGGTCTCGCAACAGCGCCTGGGGAAACGCGTGGCCCAGCTTAGTTCCGCACGAATGAATGAAGTGTGTGCTGCGCTGCGCTTCTCTCTCGGCTGCGATCCAAACTAGGTGCGGAGAACGCCCGGTCTGTCGCGAGTTTCTGTGTACTAGCCCTGAAGTGCCCCGCTCAAGCCGAAGGACGGCGTGAATGGGCCAACCGCCAACTCCCTCAGAGGCTAAAGCCTGGCTTTCGACGGCACGACTGAAGTCGTGCCCTTCCCGAACTTTTTCTTTCGTCACTTCGGGGACTTGCAGTCATTCTCCCTTTCGACCCAGAGCTTGCGCCCCATTCTCACGATGCCCACTGCGCGGGGAGAATTCCCTGAGGCAGCGCAAGAGGCACCGGCAGTATAGGGGTCCTTCGACTTCGGAACTGCTTCGCTGGGCGAAGCAGTTCCTTCGCTCAGGATGACAGAGCTAATAGCCAATTGGCGGGACACGTCCAGCGGTGGAACTGACCCACTCAAGCCAAAGGACGGCTTGAATGGGCCACCGGTCGGCTAGATCGCTTTCTTCTTGTTCATCCAGGCGCGCCAGGTTAGCGGTCCCGCTGCTTTATCGGTGATGGGGTGGCCCGCAAGCTTCAGGGCCAGCTTGATCTGACCATGATGGTAGCCTTCGTGCCAGATCATGTGCTGGAGCAGGAGGATTGGATGATCGTAATGAAGATTCATTTCCCGGCCTGACTCAATCCTGCTTTTTACCGCGTCCCGCACCGCCTGGGCGCTGTCGTTCAGCGTTTGTGCCATGCGATCACGGTCACGCTCCGCCGCCCATTCTTGCTCGGGCGGGTTTCTGGCAAACTCCGGAGCGTCTTCGGAGACGAACACAAGCCGGACGTAGTGGATGTGGGTGAAGAACTGCGCGACGGATGGGCTGCTTTCCATTGCTCTGATGTCCATTGCGCTCTCCGGGATAGCGCGGAGCAGGTTAAGCAGGATGGTGTTGTTGCGGTCCCAGGAGTCGAGCAGAGCCTCAAGCAGGTTTTGGTCTGATGCGTTCGCCATATCCACATCCTGTTTGTTGATGGGGAATTGTAGCGAATTTTGATTGAGTGGGTTGTCGGTGCTCGATGCTGACAGGCCGATGGCCGCTGGCGCGGCCAGCACGAAGGCCGAGGGCGGAAGCCCCCCAAGGTTTCCGCATCCCCGGCCTTCAATGCATACAAAGCGCTCACGAGCAGCGTGCCTATATAGAAAAGCGGAAAACGCACGCGAAACGCCTCATAGGCAAAGAAAATATTTCGAGCTGGGCAAATTCGCGAACTGCTCCGTTCCAGCCAAAGGACGGCTTGAATGGGCCACCCGTCCCTGTCGATGTGCAAGAAATTGCAGCCGCAGATCGAGGATGAACAATCAAAGCCTCTTGTTGGGCGGGTGTACAATCCTGGAAATTTCTTGAGCCTAGGGGAAGTCTTGGGTGGTGCGGACGTTGGAGGAGGCGCTGGCGGCGCTGGGCGCCGAAGCGGCGAAGTTCAAACCTTTAGAGTGAGCTTCTCGGAGCCTGAGTGGCTTCAGCGCGGAGAGTTGGGATTCGATTTGGTGCTCTTGCCGGCGGATGGGCTGGCTGTGGCTCCCATCACATCTTTGTGATTGCCTGACATGTTGCTGGTGTGTGATCCGGTGTTCTTGTCGACGGTTTCCATTACATCCTTATGGTTGCCCACCATGTTGCCGGCGTGCGATCCGGAACCCTGGTTCTTGTTGGCGGCCGCATCGTGCTGGCCTGCGTTGCTATTGGCGCTGGAGCTCGCAGGACTGGCAGCCGTCTTTGTGGGTGCGCTCTGCGCCAGCGCGAAAGTGGACAGAGACAACAGGATCAGGCTGGATTTCAATATGGTTTTCATGTGGCCAGCGTAGCGCTCGGGGAAATGCGACGGCAAGAAATTTTCGGGATGGTTGATGTCTTCGGTAACAGCACAGCCCAAAGTCAGGATCTTTCAGAAGGCGGCTAGCGAGCTGTGGCGGGGGCTGGCCCCGGCGGGAGCACGCGAAAGCCGGCAGCATCGAAGACGTAGGTTTTTACTTCGCCTTCGTTGCCCTGGGCGGGGATTTCCTTGCCATTCAGTTCGAAGCTGATGCCTGCGGCGTTTCCTGCCTTGACTACGACCTGCCCACTGGCGCGAACCGAAGTATGCGCGGGTGCGATCAAGGTTTCATGGGCTACGGGTTTGCCATCGGCCGTGATCGAGACCCAACTGGTTTCGTCGGCGCGGATCAGCACGCTGAAGGTGTTAGTCGAGGCGGCTGGAGGGGCGGACGCGGTGGACTCCTCGGGCGTGGGATTGGCCGGGGATGAATTCGGAGGAGGCGTGGTCGCGGTGTTGGCGGCGGGCTCGGTCGAGATTGTTGTAGAGGAAGGTTTAGCTGACGATGTTATTCCCGCGAGAGGCGCTTTGGCCTTCAGCGGAGTTGTGGCGCGTGGCTGCTGGCCTGGGTGTGACGGCGGAGCACTGCTGGGAGCGGCAGCCGGCGCTTGATTGGAAGTGAGTGAGGGTGCGGGCGCGGGCGCGGGCTCGCGGTGACGGCGAGAATTCCAGAGCGCGAGGGTGAGGGTTACGAGCAGCAAGGCGACCGCTAGTTTGCCCCACGGAATTTCGGTGGCCGGATCACGGTTGAGGTCACTGTCAGCAGCGGGGTTTCCAGCCGAATATTTTTGGCGGAAACGCGCTGCGGGCGGATGGGCTGCAGAGGTTGCGGAATCTGGCGATGAGGAAAGCTCTTGCTGGCGAGGAGCTTCATTACGGCGATCTTCTTTGCGATGATCGGCGTTGCGGCGGTCTTCGTTGCGACGGTCTTCGTTCCGGCGGTCTTCGTTCCGGCGAAATTGCTTGCGCCGATCTTCGGTGAGAAGCTGGCGGCCCGTCTTGTTGCCGGGATGATCGTGACCTGAAGGAGGGTGGTCAAGACGATGGCGGACATCCGGCGAGCTGGAGTGTGTCTCGACCTGATTTTCGCGCGACTGATTTTCGCGCAGCTGATTCTCTCGCACTGCGGCCAGGTAGTCGGCTATGGCTTCTTCCTCGTTGAGTCCGACCTGGCGGGCGTAGGCGCGCACAAAACCCTTGTTGAAGACGCCGCCCGGGAGCTGGTCGAAGTGCTCGTCTTCGAGGGCGCGCAGCATGCGAGTGCTGATTTTGGTGGTGCCGGAGATGGCATCGAGCCCGATGCCTTGCTGCTCGCGCTGCTTGCGAAGTTTTTCTCCGAATGCACCCAAGGCCGGCTCCGGCAGACGGATTAGACTTCCGTCCGCATCGAGATGGAATAATCATAGGCGAAGGCGGGGGCGGACGCTAGAAGGGGATGGGTGACAGGGGTTACCGAGGGGGAAGGTACCTTGGGGCTAAAGCCCGAAGTTGATTATGACCGCTTTACGCCGCGCTGAAGCGCCGCTCTTCGACAGTGAGCCGGGGTTCGTTTTTGTTCTTGCAAAGTCAAGATCAAGGTCAAAGGCAGCGGAGAGGAGTGTCCGTTGCACACGATCAAAATCCTCGCCGCTTTATTGAGGCTTCTTTTCCAGCGTGATGGTGAGGTCAGACTTGCAGGTTTTGGCGGGGTCGACGAAAGCTGTGCCTTCGCGGCCGCCTTCGGAGGCGCGGAAGAAGAGGCCTTGCTTGGTGCGGTCGGGCAGTCCGATGAAGCGGGCCTGGCCGCTGGCGCTCGTGCCGATTTGGAGGTCGAGCTTGCGGACGTACATGAATCCGTAGGCGATGTGGACGCTGATGTTGGCGGCATAAACTGGCGCGCCTGCGTTATCGATGACCTTGAAGCCGGCGGAACAGGGGCCGATGGCGCCATCGATCACGGGAACGGTTTTGGAGTCGGGAGGAGCAGTGTTCTGGGCTTGTGCGGCGGACAAGGCCGTCAGCAGGAATATGCAGAGAGCGAGTTTGATGGGGGTAAGTATTGGCATCGTATTACTTAGAATACGCCGGTCTCGCCGGAGCAGGTAGTGAGCAGAGCCATAAGGGCGACTCCCAGAATGTTTAGTGGAGGGCGCCTCGCTGCGCTCGGCTGGACGGCCGAAGGCGGCCGTCCCCACATTGCGGGCAAATGGCCTGTGGCGCGGTAATTGGCTAAATCGTAATTGGCTAAATCGAGGGTGGCATTGGCTTTAAGGGTTCCGGTTACCAACGTTCGTTGCCCCGGCCGCGGTGCGCTCCTATAATTTTTGGAACTGTCACTCCGTCCAGCTGAAGATCAAGGAACTTAGGGTCAGGAAATCAGCATCAGGAAAGCCAGATCAGTAGACTAAGGATAAGAGAATCAGGCATGCCCGAGGCCACCGGCACACAATTGACGCGCCATAGCCAGGAGATGACCATCTTCCACGACGTGGCGAAGGCGCTTACGTCGTCGCTGGACCTCGACTCGATTCTGCAGACCATCATGGAAAAGATGGCGGAGTACTTCCGCCCGGATACCTGGTCGCTGCTGATGGTGGACGAGCAGCACAATGAACTTTACTTTGCGATTGCGGTGGGCGATGCGGCCGAAGCTCTGAAGAATGTTCGCCTGAAGGTGGGCGAGGGCATTGCCGGCTGGGTGGCGAAGCACGGCGAACAGGTGATATCGGCGGACGTGGAAAATGATCCGCGATTCGCCAAACGGGTCGATGAGACTACGCAGTGGGAGACACACTCGGTGATCTGCGTGCCGCTACGGTCGCGGCTGCGGGTGCTGGGCGTGATCCAGTTGGTGAATGTGGAGATGGCGCAGTTCAACGAGCCGGAAGTTTTCTTTCTGCAGGCGCTCTGCGACTATGCCGCCATCGCGATTGAGAATGCGCGCTGGGTGGAAAAGATCCAGGAACTGACGATTACCGACGACTGCACCGGGCTCTACAACGCGCGCCACCTTTATAAGACGCTGGAGACGGAGGTTTACCGGTCGTCCCGCTTCGGCTACGAGTTCAGCGTTCTGTTTATCGACCTCGATCATTTCAAGTCGGTCAACGATACCCACGGTCACCTGATTGGCAGCAAGCTGCTGGCGGAGATTGGTTATCTGGTGAAGGCGCAGCTGCGGTTGATTGACTTTGCTTACCGCTATGGAGGCGACGAGTTTGTGGTGCTGCTGCCACAGACTGGAAAAGATCAGGCGCTGGTGGTGGCGAAACGATTGCGCGATGCGCTACGAGCCAGCAGTTTTTGCCGCGACGAAGGATTGAACTTGAATGTGAGGGCTTCAATTGGGCTGGCTACTTATCCGCACGACGCGCGCGATGCGCACGACATCATCCGTCAGGCGGACGAGATGATGTATCTGGTGAAGAACACGACCCGGGATAATATTGGGATTGCGCAGCGGGGAGTGATGAAGTAGGGAGGCGGTTCTCGTTTCTTGATCCCATATTAGTGCCTGGAATTTGTATGAGAACAACCCTTGAGCTGGATGACGATCTCGTACGCATCGCCCAAGAGTTCACGGGAATAGAAGAGAAGGAGGCACTGGTTCGGGAGGCTCTTAAGACTCTCATCGAGCGGGAGAGTGCCCGCAGATTGGCAGCTTCGGGAGGGACGATACCCAAATTGAAGAACGTACCACGCCG
>DATHOK010000108.1:0-16278 GCA_035484995.1 Verrucomicrobiia bacterium
CTAAAGAGGGGATGAAATCTATCGATTGCTCTATGTATATGATTCTCCGGAGGCTATTGGGATTCAGGGAAAATAGACTCTGGCTTGGAGAACTCTGCCCGAACCTTCCCTTAGTGATCCAAATGCTGATAGGAGACTCAGGATGTTAGGGCAATCTTCGGCGGAAGTCAATCAGAATGTGCGCTGTATCACTTTAGTAAGCCATTTCTAAGTAGTTGTTTTCACTGCTGTTATTGCGTGCTCGGGAGTTGGCTTTGGCTGCGCTAAAGGGTTTTGGTACTCCTGGCGCGACGCGTTTAATCCAGAGGGTCTTGCCGCACGCGGCGTCGCGGATCTTAATTGGGAGGCATTGGAAGACCCTTAGCCCGCTGCCTCAGGGGTTACGCCCGTAACTTCTGGCGCGATGGGGCCATTGATCGGGTTCTTAGGGCGGGCTTACAGTGGAATGGGGCTGTATTTCGTTTGCGTTGGCAGGATTCCGCAGGAGAAACGCTTCCCTCCTCGGCTGACACCGAGTGACTACGACTGGCCTCAAAGGATTTTGAGAGCGTCATGAATCTGAAGTCGCTTCTGCTTTGTTCGGACGACAAGATCGTGCGTGTGCTGCGCCGGACGTTGGGCGATCTGGACATCGGGGTCGAGTTGTGTGCGAGTTCAGAGATCGCGCTGCGCAAGCTGACTCGCGAACGGTTTGAGGCGATCATTGTGGATTGCGCCGGGCCGGGGGCGGCAGCGGTGCTGCGCAGTGCGCGGGCCGCACCGTGCAACAAGCGGGCGATTGCGGTGGCGATTCTGGATCCCGAGGTTGGGCTGCGGTCGGCATTTGAGATTGGGGCGCATTTCATCCTGTACAAGCCGGTGTCGGTGGAGCGGTCGAAGTCGAGCTTTCGCGCGGCGCGAGCACTGATGAAGAAAGAGCGGCGGCGGAACTCGCGGGTATCGGTGCACATTCCTGTGGAGATGAGGAGCCGCGAGTCGGATGTGCAGTTCAAGGTCAACACCACCGATCTCGGCGAAGGTGGGTTGGCGGTGAGCCTGCCGCGGCGCGGCAAACCTAGTGGAAGCTGGAAGCTGCTGTTTACACTGCCGGGATCACCCAAGGCTTTGGAAGTCAATGCGGAGTTCGCGTGGGAGGGAACAGGGAAGCAGGTGGGGTTGCGCTTCCAGGATCCGTCCTCGGAATTTACGCATCAGTTGCGGGAATGGCTGGGGCGGAATTCTCCTGATGCGGAAAAGGACGACCCGCCGGCGAGTTGCCAGCTTACGGATTTGAGTTTGGGTGGATGTTATCTCGAGATCAGTTCGCCGTTCCCGGTTTCGACGCGCGTAACCTTGTCGATGCGGGCGGGCGGAATCGACTTGAAAACAGAAGGCGTGGTCCGGATCATGCATCCCGATAAGGGGATGGGAGTGGAGTTCACCCAGAGCACTCCGGAACATCGATCACTGCTGGAAAAGTTTTTGGGCTTGCTGACGGAGAATCGCGACGTGCTGCCGGAGTTGCTGGTGGAGCCGGAAGGTTTGGAAACCGAATCTTCTAATGCGACACTTGCTGCCTCGGCGGATGGCGAAAGCGAAGATATGCTGCTGGGACTGTTCCGCAGCCAAGCTACGCTTACCGCCGACGCCTTCCTGGCGGAGTTGCGCAAACAACGCGGTTTGGCGGCTTCCACGGGCGCTTAGAAGTAAAGTTGTAAGTCTTTCGCCCCTTTCGGGGCTTGCTTCCCACTCGACATTTGACCCAGGGCTTGCGCCCTGGGCTGCATTCTGCCGCCGCTTCGCGGCTCGGCGTTTGCTTAGAACGTCTTGCGGAAGAGCCAGAATAGGGATCCTGAGAGCATCATGGCAACAGGCAGGGTAAGCACCCAGGCCAGAGCCAGATTGCGCACGGTGGACCACTGAATTCCGGAATGGTTGGCGGCCATGGTGCCAGCGATGCCGGAGGAGAGCACGTGAGTAGTGCTGACGGGGAGACCGAATCCGTCGGCGGCGCCGATCGTTGCCATGGCGGTGATTTCGGCGACCGCTCCTTGGGCGTAGGTCAGGTGGCTCTTCCCGATCTTTTCTCCGACTGTTACAACAATTCGTTTCCAGCCAACCATAGTGCCGAGGCCGAGAGCCATGGCCACCGCGACCTTCACCCAGAGAGGAATGAAGCGGGTCGAGTGATCGATGTGCTTCTTGTAGTTGGTGAGGATGGCGGTGTCCTCAGCGGAAAAAGTTGGATTGCCGGACTTCTGCATGAGGCGGATGGCCTCGCTGATGAGGTACATATCGTTGCGGAAATTGCGGACGCGGTCGTTAGGGATGTTCTTCATTTCTTTGTACAGCGCCGTCTCGTTGCCGATGTCGCTGACCATAGTGCGCAGTGCGAGCATGGTGTTGGGAGTGAAATTCTTGTCGCGGATGTAAGCCGTGACGTCTTCATGGGCGTCGCCGATGGCGGCGTTGGGGCTGACGTATTTAGTGAGGGCGTCGGCGGCCTGAGCGGAGACGGCGATGAAATCCTGCGAATCCTTGTAAGTGATGGCGTGGTTTAGAGCGTAGGCGGTGGGAACCGTGCCGATGAGGATGAGCATGATGAGGCCCATGCCTTTTTGTCCGTCGTTGGAGCCGTGGAAGAAGCTGACGCCGGTACACGTCAGGATCAGCAGGCAACGGATGTAAAAGGGCGGCGGCTCGGTGCCTTCGGGAGCAGTGTAAAGTTTGGGATCCTTAATGAGAGCTTTGGCGAGGAGCAATAAGAGTCCGGCGCAACCGAAACCTACGATGGGCGACAGCAACAGAGCTTTGCCGATGTTGGCGGCTTGTCCCCAGTCGACGCCGCTGGTGCCGCTTCTGCCGTTCATGAGCTGGTTGGCGATGCCGACGCCGATGACGCTGCCGATTAGCGTATGCGAGCTGGAGGCGGGCAGTCCGAACCACCAGGTGCCTAGGTTCCAGATGATGGCGGCTACCAACAAGGCGAAGACCATGGCGAATCCGGCTTTGCTGCCTACCTGCAGAATCAGTTCGACCGGCAGCAGCGAGACGATGGCGAAGGCCACAAGGCCGCTCGAGGCAAGAACGCCGAGGAAATTCCAGAAGCCTGACCACACCACCGCGATGTGCGGTTCGAGCGAGTGAGTGTAGATGACCGTGGCGACGGCGTTCGCGGTGTCGTGGAATCCGTTGACGAACTCGAACCCCAGAGCGACCAGCAGCGCTATACCGAGAAGCACGTAGGGCAGCACGGACTCGTTGTGGATGTTAGAAAGGTCGTGAAGCAAGCTGGAGCCGGCATAGGCGACGCCGATAACCAGCACCACGCCGAAGACCAGCATCCCGATTTTGCCTGGTGAGCGGGAGAGTTTTTGGTCGAGTAGAGTCTGCGATGCAGTGGCCATGGTTGCTCCTCGGGTCGCTGGTGTTTGAAAGTGTTATGAGTGCTAAAGGTCGCAACTATACGGAAGGATTGTTACGGCAGTGTGAATAGAGGAGTTCGGTAGTCGCTCAGTTCGACCCGGGGCAGTGTGCATAATTGAGATCCCTCGCCCGGCTGAAGTGCGCCGGGACTTCGGGATGACGCCTCGGCGACGCAATCGTGAGGATTTCAGGGCCGCCGATCTCCCCTCGACGCGAAGAAGTCGAGCTTCACTCGACTGGACAGCCGAGGGCGGCTGTCCCCACATAAACATCTCCACATGAGCCCGTTCCGACACAGGCCTCGCGGGGAGTGGGAGCATTGTTTACAATAGGGGATTCGTCCAACCTGGTGCAGAATCTCTGTTGGACGAAGCATACTTTGGAACACTCAAACCACTTGGAGCCTTCAAACCATAAGCCTCGCGTGCCGTCCGTTGCGTCCCCAACCGTGTACTGGCGGGTGGAAGGGAGTCTGCTTGACCTGACAGTGGTGCAGCCTGTGGCCTTCTTCACGTGGAATGCGCAGACCTTCTCGGAGCGATTCCGGCGGCGGGGGTTGATCTTTCTGATGGCGGCGCTGCGTCCGTTTCTGTATTCGACGAACCGGAAGTTCGCGACCCGGGTGGTGCATACGACGTTGCGGGGTGTGACGCGTGACCGACTGGATCTCTTAGGCGAAGAATACTTCCAATACAGATTGAAGCCTGAGTTGAAGACGCATGGGGCGGAGCGGGTGCGGGAACTGGTGCGATCGGGCGCGGATGTGGTGCTGGTGAGTCAGGCGCTGGAGCAGGTGATGAAGCCGCTGGCGCAGCATCTTGGAGTGAAGCGGGTGGTGGCGAACCGGCTGGAATTTCGCGATGGCGTGGCTACGGGGCGGCTGTTGGAGCCGGTGATCCGGCCGCGGGGAGCTTTTGCGCGGATTCGAGAGCAGAGCCCGGACGGGCGGCGGGCGCCGAAGACACTGGCTCGGCAACTGGATATTACGGTGGAGGAACTGCGGGCGGCGACGATTGGGTCGGGGCGGGAGCCGGATGTGCGGGAACATCCGATCGTGCATTTTGCGGGGCAGAGGCAGGCGGCGGAATTTTCGGTGCGGCGGGCGCTGGCGGGTAAGCACCTGATGCTGATCGGCGTGACGGGATTCATTGGGAAAGTGTGGCTGGCGAACACGCTGATGGAGTTGCCGAAGATCGGACGGATTTATCTGCTGATCCGAAAGCAGAAATCGAATCCGGCGCAGCAGCGGTTTGAAAAGATTGTGGAAGAGTCTCCGGTGTTCGATCCGCTATTTGAGAAATATGGAGCGGGCTTTGCGGAGTATCTGCGCGACAAAGTTGAGGTGGTGGAAGGCGACGTCACGCGAGCGGGGTTGGGGCTGGATGCGGAAGTGACGGGGCGGCTGCAGGGGAATCTCGACCTGATTGTGAATAGTTCAGGATTGACGGACTTTAATCCGGACTTGCGGGACGCGCTGGCGACCAACACCGATGCCGCGATGAACATCCTGGAGTTTGTGCGGGGCACAGAACACGCGGGGCTGCTACATCTTTCCACCTGCTACGTAGCAGGCGAGCGCGATGGGCGGGTGACGGAGAAGCTGATTCCGAATTACACGCCGCATCGCGTGCCGAACTTTGATGCAGAACAGGAATTGCGATCCCTGCACGAACTGATTGCGAAGGCCGAGGCAGAGGCGGAGGGCGCGGAAGTTACGGCGGATTTGAAATCGCAGTCGCTGGCGAAGGAACATGCGGCGAAAGGGCTGCGGGGCGCGGCGTTGGAGAACCAGATCCGCAAGAACCGGATCCGGTGGCTGAAAACTTATTTGACGGAAGCAGGGTCGCGGCGGGCGAAGGAACTGGGCTGGCCGAATACTTACACGCTGACCAAGAGCCTGGCGGAATCTCTGATGGTGAAGCATGGAGCGGGGCTGCCGATTGCGGTGGTGCGTCCGGCAATTGTGGAAACGTCGGTGGCCAAGCCGTTTTTGGGGTGGAATGAAGGGATCAATACCTCGGCGTCACTGTCTTATTTGTTGGGGACGTATTTCCGGCAGTTACCGTCGAATGAGAGCAAGCGGCTGGACATTATTCCGGTGGACGCGGTGTGTGCGGGGATGACTTTGATTGCGGCGGCGATTGTGGAGCGGCGGCACGATTCGCTTTATCAGCTGGCGACATCGGTGACGAATCCGTGCGACATGGGGCGGTCGATTGAGTTGACGTCGCTGGCGCACCGCAGGCATTACCGGGCGCAGGAGGGGCTGGAATCATGGCTGCGGCTGCGGTTTGATGCGATACCGGTCTCGAAGGAGCGTTACCAGCGGATGTCGGCGCCGGCGCAGAAGGCGATTGTGAAGTCGATTCAGCGGATCATGTCGCCGCTGCCGCTGAAGAAAACTCCATTGGTGAAGGCGGAGAGGAATCTGGAACGGCTGGAGAAGTTGATTGAGTTGTTCGAGCCGTTCATCCTGCTGAATGAGCACGATTTTGCAGCGGATAATGTGGAGAAGTTGTCGCACGCGCTGGTGGAGGACGAGCGCGAGGAGTTTGGATACAAGGCGCGGTTGCTGGATTGGTGGGATTACTGGATCAATGTACATATTCCAGCGCTGCGCAAGTGGACCTATCCGCTGATTGAGGGAAGGCCGCTGGAGGCGCGTCCGGCGCGCAGTTTGCAGAATGGAGAGACAGTGAAGACGGGAACTAATGGCGGGACGTGGTGAGGTTGGGAGTCTGGGGCTAAAGCCCAGCGAACACGGATGTAGACATATAGGGATCTTTCGACTGCGCGTGCCGATTCGCTTCGCTCTTCGGCATGCTCCGCTCAAGATGACAAGAAACGGAAACGGGTGAATGGCCATATTTCTTACGGGATCGACGGGTTACATTGGGGCGCACGTGGCGGCGAATCTTCTGCGGGATCATGGCGCGTCACTCAATGTGCTGGTGCGGGCGCGGGATGCGGGCGAGGCGCAAGAGCGGCTGTGGCAGGCGCTGCAATTACATCTGGAGTTCCCGCAGTTTTATGAATTCCTGCAGACGCGGGTGCGGGTGTTTCGCGGCGACCTGACGGCTCCTGGTTTTGGGCTGGCGCGCGACGAATACGACCGGCTGGTGCATACGACGGATTCGGTGATTCACTGCGCGGCGTCGCTGAACCGGAAGTCGGAGAAGAGCTGCCTGAATGTGAATCTGCGGGGCACGCTGGAAGTTCTGACACTGGCGCGGAGTGCGGAGCATTATCACGGGTTGAGGCGCTTCAGCCAGGTGAGCACCGTCGCGGTGGCAGGGAAGCGGCAGAATGAAGTGGTGACGGAGGATCGGTCGATTGATTGGGAGCGGTCGGATTACGATCCTTATGCGCGGACGAAAAAATTCTGTGAGCACATGATGCGGGTGTTGTTGCCGGAGACTCCGAAGACGGTTTTCCGTCCGAGCATCGTGCTGGGAGACAGCCGCTACGCGCAGACTACTCAATTCGATATGGTGAAAGCGTTCGTGTTTCTGGCCGGGCTGCGCGTGCTGCCGTTTCGGCCCAAGGACAAGATCGACATTGTGAATGTGGATTTTGTGGCGGAGGCGATTGCGACGCTGCACCAGAAGGAGCGTCCTGAGCACGATACTTATCATTTATCGTCCGGAGTGGGATCGCAGACATTTCGTGAGATAACCACGGCGTTGGCTGCGGCACAGCAGAAACGAGCGCCGGTGTTTGTGCCGGTGGTGGAGCGTCCGTTTGCGGGGTCGGTGAATTTTTTGGCGAACCGGGGGGGCGCGATTGGAAAGGGTGCGTCGCTGATGAAAGTGTTTATGCCGTATCTGGTGTGGAATACGGTGTTCGATAACGCGCGGGTGACGAGGGAGTTGGGGAAGAAGCCGGTGGCGTTTTCGGAGTACTGCTATCCGCTGTTGAAATTCAGCCGCGAGAATAACTTCGCTTATAAATACCAGCCCTGGCCGGTGGCGGCGGGAGGGACAGCGGCATGATGGACCTTATTTTGGAAGCCTGGGTGAGCGGATCGATCGA
Source organism: Verrucomicrobiia bacterium (assembly GCA_035484995.1). GTDB lineage: Bacteria > Acidobacteriota > Terriglobia > Terriglobales > Acidobacteriaceae > Sulfotelmatobacter. The sequence continues at coordinate 7,438 of DATHOK010000108.1, forward strand.
GCGCGCTAAAGCTGGATGGATGCTGGGGGAGGGCAAGCGCTGGCAGCCCGGCGAGAAGCTCAAGCTTTTGTTTGCGGGTTACAACGGTACGCGAAATATGGGGTCGGATGTGCGGGTGGAAGAGATGCTGCGGCAAGTCCGGCATATTCTGGGCGCGGAGCGGGTGGAGTTCAGCGTGATGAGCCAGAACTTTGACTTTTCGCGCGGATATTTTGAGAGCACGAAGCAGGTGCATCTGCCGGATATATTTCCTCCGTTTCTGGCGAATGAAGTTCCGAAGCATGATGGGGTGGTGGCGTGTGAAGGGTCGATGTTCAAGAGCAAGTTCGCCAATGCGCTGACCACGATGATGATTGGATCGCTTGGGATTGCGGCCGCGCAGAACAAACTTTCCGTGGGGTATGGCGCGGAAGCCGGGCATATGGATCCAGTGGTGGCGAAGATGTGCGGACGGTATTGCAAGAATTCATTTGTGATCACGCGAAATGAAGAGTCGCGGACGGTGCTGCGCGAGCTGGGCGTGCCTACCGAGTTGGGAACCGATACGGCGTGGACATTTGAGCCGCGTCCCGCGGAGTACGGGCAGAGCGTGCTACGAAAAGTGGGTTGGGATGGGCGGACGCCGGTGTTGGTGGTGTGCCCGATTAATCCGTTTGAGTGGCCGGTTAAGGCTTCGGTGGCGAAGTATGCGGCGCATAGCTTGACGGGAGCTTACAAAGACAGCCACTACCGCACGGTTTATTTTCACAACTCGGGGCCTGCCGCGGAACAGGCTTACCAGAAATATTGGACGGCAATTGCGAATGCGGTGGATGCGTTCCGCAAGAAGAAGAAAGTTTTTGTAATTCTGGCGGCGACGGAGCGGCTGGATGCGCGTCCGGCGAACCGGATTGCGGAGAAGCTTGGTGGCGTGCCCGTCCTCACTTCTGACGAGTACAACATGTATGAACTGGTGAGCATTCTGCGGGCGTGCCACATGATGGCTTCGTCGAGGTATCACGGGATTGTGACGTCGATGCCGGGGCTAGTGCCGTCGGCGGGGATCACGATGGATGAGCGCATCCGGAACTTGATGCGGGAACGCGGGCATCAGGATTTGTTGATGACGGTGGACGATCCGGAACTTGAAGGCAAGCTGCTCGTGGCGCTGGAGAAGCTGAGTTGTGAAGGTGAGGCCATCGCAACGGGAATTGCGCAGACAGTCGTCAGGAACTTGAAGGTGATGGCGCGCATGGGTGTTTATTTTGAGGAGGAAGTGCAGAGAAGGTATCCGGAGTTCGAGACGCGCCGGGAAGAGTGGAGTTGGGAGGATTATTTGCCGCCGATGAGTCGAGGGCTGCGGGAGCTGGCGGCGGCCTACAACTAGGGTGCCGTAAGACGGGTCGGGCCGTCCGGGCGGAGGGGCGGCGGGCAGCTGCCGGCGAATGTGACAATGCGTATAAGGATGATTGGCCTACATGAACAGCTTCGCAGAGCTAATTCGAGCAATGCTGTGGCTGAGCAAGAGGGATTGGGGCCGTTCTATTTTCCTGGGCTTGGGCTCGCTTGGGGCGCTGGCAGCAATTCCACAAAACGCAATAACTGAAGGTATCCTTGACGGTCCCGTGTTCCGCGCTGGGTTTTACGCGGGTACGGTTCTAATGCCTAAAGAAACGATCGGCGGTCATTCCTTGTTCGGCTTAGTGGTGGTTATTCTTATGCTCGTGGGGTTTTGGTTTGTCGTTCTGTGTCTTGCACGGCGACTGTTCGTTGATAGAACCGCACGTCAGTTGGGAAAGTAGTTCGGCTGTTTATCGGGAGCTTAACCGCGCAGGCATAGTGGGAACTCCTTTCGGTGCCTGCGGCAGATGTCTGTGGGCAAGGGATCCTTCGACTCCGCAAAGCGCCCACTTTGTGGGCGCTTTGCTACGCTCAGGATGACAGAGCTATAAGATGAGTTTTCTGGAAGACATTTTCGAGGCACTCGAGAAGGCTGGAAGGGCCAACGCGCTTGCTGAAATCCGCGACGGCGAAATCACCGGCGTGACTGGTGGCGAGTTGCTGGACCTTGTCCGCAAGGCCCGAACGTTTATTGCCTCCAAAGGGCTGCCGAAGGGCGAGCGGTGCGGGTTGCTGGCGGCGAACAGCATTCGCTGGGTGGCGATGGATTTGGCACTTATGGCCGAGGGGCTGATTGTTGTTCCTCTCTATTCGCGGCAAGCGCCGGCGGAGTTGGTGGCGATGATGAAGGACTGCACGCCGGCGGTGGTGTGCTGTGGCGACGCGGCGTTGCGGGATGCGATTGCGCAGAGTTGGGCGGACGCACCGCCGCAGTTTCTGTTTGATGAGATTTTTGCGGGCGTGGACGGCGTGCAACTGGAGCGGCCGCAGGTGGGCAAGGACAGTCCCGTTGCCATCATCTATACATCTGGGACTTCGGGTGAAGCCAAGGGTGTGGTGCTCACGGCGGCGAATGTGGGCTTCATGCTGGAGCGGACGGCGGAGCGATTGGAGCAGTTGATGTCAGGTTCGGCGTCAGGTTCGAGATCGGTATCAGGCGCGCAGGATCGCATCTTTCACTACTTGCCGTTTACATTTGCCGCGTCGTGGATCGCGTTGCTGACTTTTCTCAAGCGGCAAAGCTTGGTCACGATCAACATGGATCTGACCAAGATTGCGAATGACATGCGCGTAGTGGCTCCGGATTACTTTTTGAATGTGCCGCAGTTGCTGGAGCGGATGAGACGGGCGGTGGACGAGCAACTGTGGCAGACGGGCGGAGTGGCGCAAGCGATTTATTCGCGGGCGAAGGGTGCGTGGGCGCGGCGGCAGGATGGGCAGTCGAGGGCGGGAGACGCGATGTGGTTTGGGTTGGCGAATGTGCTGGTTTTTCCAGCGATTCGGAAGAAGATGATCGGTAGGAATCTGAAAGCACTGATCTGCGGGTCGGCGCCGTTGAGCGCGGAGACCCAGTTTTATTTCATGATGCTGGGAATTCGCGTGCTGCAGGTTTACGGCCTGACGGAGACTACGGCAATTTGCACGATGGATGATCCGAACCGGGTTGAGGTAGGGCGCGTTGGGCCCGCGATTCCGGGCATGGAGATGAAGCTGGGAGAGCATGATGAAATCCTGGTGCGCGGGCCTAACGTTTTTTCGGAGTACTGGAAACGGCCGGAGCAAACGGCCGAGGCGCTGCGCGAAGGGTGGTTCCACACCGGCGATCAGGGCGAAGTGAACGCCGCCGGAAACTGGCGGATTGCGGGGCGGATTAAGAATCTAATTGTGCTGGGGTCGGGACACAAGATTTCGCCGGAGCCGATTGAAAATGCGATTTCGAAGAATTTGCCCGAGGTGCAGCAAGTTGTGGTCGTGGGGAATGGGCGGGGATATTTGTCGGCGATCGTGACCGGGAACGTGGCCGCTGAGAAGGTGCAATCTGCATTGGATGTGGTAAATCCTGAATTGCCCCACTACAAGCAAGTGCGGGCGTTTTACGTGCGCGCGGAAGCTTTCTCGATTGAGAGCGGGATGTTGACGGTGAACGGAAAGCTCAAGCGGGATGCCATCGCTGCGGCGATGGAGGAAGAGATTGAGGGTATGTATCGAGTGAGGCAGGCGGTATAGTGCAGGCGAGGAATGCTGGGAAACGCTGAGGACGCCAGAGTGAGCGAGGGGAAATCCGAGCTTCAGTTTGCGAGCAAGTATGTGGGGAGCGCGTTGTCCTGGGGTATTGCGGACGGCGTGATCGAACTGGCCTTGCATCGGGAGCCTTGCAACGAACTGGGTTCGGCCTCCCTGGATGAATTTGAGAAATTTGCCGCCGCTTTGGAAAAGATGCAGGCGGAGGCTCATGCGCTCATTATTTATAGTGAGATGAAGCCGGGATTTTGCGCCGGGGCGGATTTACGCGAGCTTTATCAGCGGTCGCAGGGGATGGAGAAAGCTGAAGCCGCCATGGGCGTGCGGGATTTTCTGGAGCGGATTCACCGCGTGTTGAATCAGATTGACGCTGCGCCTTTAACGACGATTGCTGCCGTGCACGGAGTGACGTTTGGGGGAGGGTTCGAGCTGGCGCTGGCTTGCGATTTGATTATCGCGGACAAGATGGCGCGATTCTGTTTCCCCGAGCTGCGGCTGGGTTTGATTCCAGGGTTCGGCGGGATTCCGCGGCTGAAGCGGGATTTGGGGAATGCTGTGGTGAGAGATCTGCTGCTGACGGGGCGCAGCATCAATGCCACCAAGGCACAGCAGATTGGGCTGGTGAGCCAGGTGGTTGGCGAAGGCGAGGCGCTGCGGGCAGCGCGAGCCACGGCAGCGCAGCTAGGAAAGTTTGACCGAGCGACGGCAGCGGCGGCGAAGAAGTTCATCAAGCCGATTCCGCGGGAAGAATTGCGGCGGGAGATCGATATTTTCTGTGAGTTGTTTGGGCGTGTCGCGGTGCAGGCTGGGTTGCGGAAATTTGTGGAGAGCACGGATGCGCAGCCGTACTTGCCGTAAGGGCGGAATGGCGGGTGCCGAGGAGATGGAGATCCTTCGCTTTGCTCAGGATGACAAAGTGCATTTATGAAGACTGCTGAACAGACACTTGATGAAATCCTTAGTCTTGCGGCGGCGCACTTCAAGGTGCCGCGGGAGAAGTTGCGTCCTGACGACGACTTTTTCAAGACGTTGGGGATCGACAGCTTGCAGACGCTGGATCTCCTGACCAAGCTGGAGAATCATTTTCGTGTGGAACTGCCGGATTATGAACTGCAGGGGGTTTCCGACTTTCGTACGCTAGCGGCGAGAATTCAGACGCGGCTCTAGAGCTGTTACGGCGTTAGACACCGAGGCACGGAGAAAATCTTTCTGGTCTCTGTATCCGCGATCTTCGCCTTGGCTATCAACTTCCGCGCGGGTAGCTGATTCATCAACAAGGTTTTCTTCGCGTCTCTGCGCCTCTGTGGTGAAATGATTTCTTAATGCTCGACCTCCAAAAATATAGCTGCCTGGGCGCGGCGTTGCGCGATGCGATGGAGCGCTTTGGGGGCGAGACCTGCCTGATTGAGGCTGACCGCGAGCGGGAGAAGACGCGGTTGACCTACTCAGATTTTAAGGAAATCAGCATGCCTCTGGCGCGAGCGCTGGAGGATGCCGACTTCGACGCCGGGGATCGCGCGGCGATCCTGATGACGAATCAGTCGAAGTGGCTGATTTCGGCGTATGCGATTTTCTACTGCGGCGGGGTGCTGGTCCCTCTGGATTACAAACTCACGGCGGGCGAGCAATTGCAGCTCCTGGAGCACTCGAAGGCGAAAGTGCTGGTGGTGGAGTACTACCTCTGGCGGGCGATCATGCAGTCGCCTGAATTTCAGAACATCAAGACGAAGCTGGTGCTGGTGACGGAAGCTCCGCTGGGAGCGGAGCTGGCGGGAGGATTTCGCTGGGAAGATTTTCGACGCAAGGGCGCGCCGGATTTTGTGATGAGGCAGCGGGAAGACGTGGCTTGCATCGTTTATTCATCGGGCACGGGCGGGCGGCCGAAGGGTTGCGTGCTGACGCATGAGAATTATCTGGAGCAGTGCCGGGCACTGACGGCGTGGTATCCATTCTGGCCGGGAGTGCGGTATTTGAGCATTCTGCCGACGAACCACGCGATCGATTTCATGGTGGGATTCATTGGGCCGTTTGTGTGCGGGGCGTGCGTGGTGCATTTACGGACGCTGCGTCCCGAATTTGTGCGGGATGCGTTTGTGCGCTACCGGATCACCTATGTGGCGCTGGTGCCGATGATCGTGAAAAACCTGGAGCGCGGACTGCGCGCCAAGATCGAAGAACTGCCGGCGTGGAAGCGGGCGATTCTGAAGCGAATGATTGGGCTTAATAAGATGCTGACGCGTAGCAAGGCGCGTGTGAAGCTGAGCCGGGCTCTGCTGCCAGGAGTGCACCGCGCATTTGGCGGAGATGTGCTGGCGGTGTTTACGGGCGGGGCATTCATGGAGCCCTCGACCATGCAGTTTTTTTATGACCTGGGAATTCCGGTGGTGAACGGATACGGATTGACGGAGGCGGGAACTGTGCTCACGGTGAACGACCTGAAGCCGTTTCGCGCGGACACGGTGGGGAAACCGCTGCCGGGCGTGGAACTGCGTGTGCTCAGTCCGAATGAGGAAGGGATCGGGGAAATTGCGGCACGGAGCAAGACCGTGATGTCGCATTATCTCGACGACGCCGAGCTGACGCTGGAAACGATTGTGGATGGCTGGCTTCTGACGGGGGATTTGGGGAGGTTTGACAAGAGCGGACACCTGCAGCTTTTCGGGCGGAAGAAGAACATGATCGTGACCGAGGGTGGGAAGAATATTTATCCCGAGGATATTGAGGCGGTTTTCGATGGACTGCCGGTGAAGGAGTACTGTGTGTTCGCGGCGAACTATGTGTGGCCGCAGAAGCTGGGAAAAGAGATGCTGGTGATGGCGCTGCGGCTGGAACAGAATCAACGATTCGACAGCGCGCTGCTGGAAGAAATCGTGGCCCGCAATCGACGGCTGCCTGACTTCAAACGCGTGGGCGGCTATGTGATCTGTGAGAAAGATTTTCCGCGGACAGCATCGATGAAAATCAAGCGGCAGGCGCTGGCGGAGGAATTGGGGAAGACGGTGAATCGGGCAGCGGTGGTGGGGCTGTGAATGAGCGGCGGGAATCGTATCTGGCGATTGTGAATCCCGCGGCAGGGGGCGGGCGAAGCCGGAAAATGCTGGGCCCCGCCTTGGAGCGGCTACGGGCTGGCGGGGTTGAAGTCGAGGTGGTGGAGACGCAAGGCGTCGGCGACGCTACGCGGATCGCGCGCGAGGCTTATGGACGCGGGCGGCGGCGGTTTATTGCGGTTGGTGGTGACGGGACGTCGTATGAAGTCGTGAACGGGCTTTTCCCCGAGGCGAGTGCGGGTGAGCCTCCTGCGCTCGGGTTTTTGCCGTTGGGGACGGGGAATTCTTTTCTGCGCGATTTCAGCGATCGGGGAGTGGAACACGCGATCGAGTCGCTGATTGCCGGACGATCACAGGCTTGCGACGTGCTGCGGCTGCGGCACCGCGACGGAGTGATCCACTACATCAATCTGCTGAGCGTGGGGTTTCCGGCCGACGTTGCTACTTTGCGAGCGCGACGTTTCAGCCGTCAGGGAGAATTGGGATACGTCATCTCCATCTTTCTAGGGTTGGCACGATTGCGTAGGCGGCCGTTTCCGGTGCGTGCGGACGGGGAAAAAGAGTTTGACCGGCGACGCTGTTTGTTTCTCACTTTCAACAACAGCAAGTTTACTGGCGGCACGATGATGATCGCGCCGAAGGCGGAAGTGAATAGCGGGCTGATTGAGTACGTGCGATGGGGAGCGATTGGGAGGTTGGGGCTGATCGGGAATCTGCCTGGGCTTTATGATGGTACGCACATTGAGCATCCTCGCGCGGAGAGAAAAGCGGTCAGGCGGGTAGAATTCGATTTAAAAGAGCCGGTCGATGTGATGGTCGACGGGGAAGTACTGACCCTGCACTGCGAGGAGTTGGATGTGCTGCCCGGGGTGTTGAATGTTGCAGCGTAAGCGCGTGATATAAGAATTGAAATCTTACTGGGACGGGAATCATGTCGGAAGAGCGGCGAAAGCGGCACCAGGATCGGGCAGGCGCGCCGGAAGCGAATCCGCAATCGCGGAACAAGCTGACCCTGGGTGGGGTTGTGGTGTTGTTTGTCCTGGCTTACGCCGCGGGCTGGTACCACAGCAATCACCGCTACGATGGGTTCGCGAAGTGCCTGGCTTCGAAGCAGGCGAAAATGTACGGGCTGTACTGGTGTCCGCACTGCATCGAGCAGAAGGAAATGTTCGGGAAAGCGTTTCAGTATGTGCCCTACGTGGAATGTGCGATCAAGGGTTCGCGTGAGCTCGCTCCGGCATGCGCGGCGGCTGGAGTAAAGCTGTTTCCTAGTTGGCAGTTTGGCGGGAATACGCCGAAGGAGGGAGTCTTCCCTTTGCAGGAGTTGAGCGATAAGACTGGGTGCAGTTTGCCGTGAGTGTTACGGGAGATCAGCACGACCCGAACGCAACCTCCGCAGTGCGCAACCGTGGCGTGTTCGTGGCGATCGCAGTTCTTGCTGTGGCGGGAATCCTGGTGTCGGCGGTCTCGCTGCAGCGGCATTATGCTAAGTCGGCGACGGCGTTCTGCGACGTCGGCGAGAGATTCAATTGCGACATCGTCAACCGGAGTGAGTATTCGACGGTGATGGGAATTCCAGTGGCCGGAATCGGAATCGCAGGGTACGCAGTGTTGCTGGCGCTGGCGACGATTTACCGATCGCGATCAGAGACGCCGACGCGGTTATTGGCTGCGGCACTCGCGGGATTGGCATTCGCGCTGTATCTCACCTACGTTGAGGGCTATGTGCTCGAGACGTGGTGCATTCTGTGCTTAAGTTCGCTGGGGTTGATTACGGCGATCGTGGTGCTGGCGGGAGTGGTGAAGGCTCGGGCTTCCTCTGACTCGAGACTCGGGTGATGGTCCAGGCGAATATTCCTCCGATGGGAAGAATCCAGACAATAAGGAATGGCGCGGCGCCTTCCGCGGCGATGCGCGCCCGCGGGGCTACCGGGGACTTGCGTCTGCATGAATTTCAGAGCCGCGTCTTCCGGAACACGCGTTTCTTGCGGGTGTGGCTGCCGCCGAATTATGACGACGCAGAGAATTCGGGCCGGCGTTATCCGGTGCTTTACCTGAACGATGGGCAGAATTTGTTTGAGGCGGCAAGTTCGTACGCAGGTGTTGAGTGGCAGGTGGACGAGACGGCGGATCGTTTGATCCGCGAAGGTGCGGTGCCTCCGATGATTATCGT
>DATHOK010000109.1:0-2699 GCA_035484995.1 Verrucomicrobiia bacterium
TGGCAAGAGTGTGGCGTATCCCATCCACGAAAACGGCGTAGACAATATCTGGATCCATCCGCTCGATGGCTCGCCGGGCCGCCAGATTACCAACTATACGTCTGAGCAGATCACGTCGTTCCACTGGTCGGCAGACGGAAAAAGCCTGGGCGTGCTGCGGAATCACTCGGAGTCAGACGTGGTGCTGCTGCAGGAATCGAAGTAGGACTCTGATTAGGCTCAGCCCGTCCTTTGGAAGCCCTCGTACATTATCTCAAGCGTATCTTCCTCGAGCTTCAGAGCGGACAGTTCTCCCTGGGAAACCACCTGACTTCGGTGGCAGACCGTAACTGTGTTCCAGTGTATGGAGAAAACGAAATGTAAAATTTGTGAAAATCCGAAACCTTGCTCCTCTCCATGACTCCCATGGATGCGCGTGGCCGAACCTTAGAACAAATGTTTCACGTTCACCTCGTTTGGTGCGCGACATAAAGCATACAGGAGTCAGAAAATGTTGAAGTCAGTTCATTTGCTCTGGATGGTCGCGCTGGCGATCAGCGTGGTTTCCCCCAACCTTAGCAGTGCCCAGGACGAACGCTCCCAAGGGTCAGGCGCCGTGTTCGTCATGACGAACGCCGCGGACCGGAATGAAGTCATCTCTTACCGGCGGGCCGCGGATGGTTCATTGCAGGAAAACCGCAGATTTGCCACCGGCGGTCGGGGCAGCGGCGGCAACAACGATCCCCTGGAATCACAGGGTTCCCTCACCCTGAGCCAGGATCATACCCTGCTGTTTGCGGTCAACGCCAGCAGCGGAGAGATCTCAGTATTTCGAGTTCACGGCGCGGACTTGTCGCTCACCGACAAGAAACTCTCCGGTGGCAGCGAACCGAACGCAGTAGCGCAGAACGGACATCTCGTTTATGTGCTCAACACCGGCGGCAGCAGCAGCGTGGCCGGCTTCCAGGTCAAAGACGACGGAACCCTGCATCCGATTCCCAATTCTCTCAGTTTCCTGAGCACCAATACTTCGGGCGCGGCGTCATTAACCCTCAGCCCCAACGGCCAGGTCCTTCTCGTGACGGAACGCTTAACCAACAACATCGACGCGTTCGCTGTGCATAGTGACGGAACGTTGTCACCTATCGTGATAAATCCAAGTGCCGGTCCGGGCCTTTTCTCAGTTACCTTTGCGCCGAACGGTACGGCACTGGCTGTTGAAACCGGCCCTGCAGGAGGACAAAATGCATCCGCCATCTCGTCCTACGCCGTGGCTTCCAACGGGACGCTGACGCCGATCAGCACTAGCGTCCCGACTCTGGGCGGGGCAACATGCTGGAACGCGGTCACTCCAAATGGCGAATGGGTTTACACCTCTAACGCCGGCACCTCCACCATTTCCGGCTTCACCATCGCTGCCAACGGAACCCTAACCGCATTGCCCGGGACCATCCTGGGGACGAACCCCGCAGGAGCGACAAACCTGGACATCGCGATCAGTGCGGACGGCAAATTCCTGTACAGCCTCGATGGGGCTATTGGCATGATCAGCGCCTTTGGTATCCAGTCCGATGGCACCCTGGTTAACCTGGGGACCGTCGGTGGACTCCCGGAGAATGTCGGGTTCAATGGGATCGCGGCAATCTAGACTACGATTAGTGGGTTGCGGCGAATCACTACCGCAACTCACTTACGTTTTACGGACGCGCCTCGAATATCAGATTGAAAGGCGTTTGCGTTGCTCTGCGGAAGTGGTTAAAGCCGCCGGCGGAGACTACTTCTCGAAGCCGCTGTTCTCCGGCCTGCGCGCCCAGAGCCAGTCCTACCTCCTGTGAGAGGGAAGCCGGCGTGCAGAGCAACGTCGACGCTCCGTAGAATGCTCGACCGATCGGATGGAGATTGTCTTCTATCTTATCTCCGGCAAAGGGCTCGACGATCATCCACGTTCCATCGCTCTTTAAGGTGCCGCGAACGTGGGCGCTGGCTCCGACCGGATCACCCATGTCGTGCAGACAATCGAAGAAGGTTACAAAATCGTAGTTTTCTCCGGGATAATCCTTTGCCATCGCCACCTTGAATTGGATTCGATCTCCGACGCCAGCGTCCTTGGCGCGCTGTTTCGCCGTCTCAATCGATTTGTCGTGATAGTCGAATCCAACGAACTTCGATTTTGGATAGGACTTCGCCATCAGGATCGTCGAGGCGCCAAGGCCGCAGCCGACGTCAGCCACGGTCGCTCCCTGGTCGAGCTTTTCTTTCACGCCTGCGAGCGCGGGAATCCATGAATTGATCAGGTTGGCTGCATATCCCGGCCGGAAAAATCGCTCGGTACCGACGAACAGGTCCGGGTGATGTTCGTGCCAGCCCAATCCTTTGCCGGTCTTGAATCGATCCGTAATGCGGTCCTCGGCCTTGATTGCCGCTAAGGCGACCTGGAACATGCCCGGCAAGAACGCTGGACTATTTTCATCCGCTAAGGTGAAGGCTTGTTCCTCGCTCAGGGAGAACTTGGCAGCTTTGCTGTCATACGTGACATAGCCTCCCGCGGCCTGGTTGCAGAGCCACTCGCGCACGTAACGCTCGGCTGTGCCGGTGCGTTTGGCTAGTTCCGCAGGAGTTTGAGGTCCACCCGCGGCGAGCGCCTTGTATAAGCCGAGTTTGTCCCCAACTTGCACCAGCGCGGCATGAAACGTTGCTCCGAAATCGACAACCGCCTTGCC
>DATHOK010000110.1:0-5709 GCA_035484995.1 Verrucomicrobiia bacterium
TTTTCCTGCAGCCGAAGCGAATCCGAAAAAGTTGTGACTGTCTGCAGTGCCGTGGAAGAGCGGCGCTTCAGCGCCACTTAGAGCGGATACTTCATAGCCGGACTTTAGCCCGCTCCAAACCTACAGCTTCCCCAGAAAATCCATAACCTCGGGATTCGTCCAATCCACCGCGCCAATAAACTTCCGCTGCACCACTCCATTGCGGTCGATGACATATGTTTCGGGGAACTTGAACGTTCCATACAGTTCATTGCTTTTCTGGTCAGGATCGCGCACCGCGAGCAGATTCACATTGTGGTCCCGCAGAAAACGTCGATAGCTATTCTCGTCGGCGTCGACGCTCACCGCCAGCACGGTCACGCCCCTCGGCTTCATCCGTTCCTGCATCTGCACCAGGGACGGCATTTCCTCGATGCATGGCGGACACCAGGTAGCCCAGAAATTCAATACCACCACCTGCCCTTTCAACTGACTGAGGGTTACCGTGCGCTGAGAGTCGCGCACTGTGAAATCGGGAGCATGCGAACCGATCCGCGACGGCCGCGATCCGCTCCAGCAGCCCGACAGTGCCACGATTGCAACCAGAATAATAATGAGGAGGGCCGGTGCGAAAGCGCCGGCAGGCCGCGTAAAGCAAAAGATGCGTCGCACCCAGCTATAATAAAGGATTCGGCGTATGCCTGCGACCCTTCCAGCCTCCACTCGGCCCGCAGTATCGGTGATCGTCCCGGCCCGCAACGAAGGAGTTTGCCTGGCGGCCTGTCTTCGGTCGCTGGTGAAGCAGAGCGGCGTGCCCCTTGAAATCATCGTAGTCGACGATCACTCCACCGACCATACCCGCGAGATCGCTCTCTCATTTTCAAGTCAGCAAGTGCGCCTCATCGAAGCCGGCCCGCTCCCTCCAGGCTGGACCGGCAAAAACAACGCAGTTAACGCCGGATCCAAGGCCGCCACCGCCGAGTGGCTGCTCTTCACCGATGCCGATACCATCCACCTGCCAGGCTCGCTCGCCCGCGGCCTCGAAGAAGCCAAGCGCCACGGTGCAGCGTTGCTCTCCTACTCGCCCGAACAAATCGTAAAAAGTTTCTGGGAAAAGGCCATCATGCCCGTCATCTTCGCCGAGCTAGCCGCCAGCTATCGCCCATCCCAAGTCAGCGATCCCAATTCTCCCGCGGCGGCGGCCAACGGCCAGTACATCCTCATCACGCGCGAAGCCTACGACGCCGTCGGCGGACACGCCGCCGTAGCCGGAAACCTGCTCGAAGACGTAGCTCTGGCCCGCGCCGTAAAACAATCCGGCAGAAAAATATTCTTCCGCTACGCCGCCGATGCCGTCCAAACCCGCATGTATCGCAACTTCGCCCAACTCCGCGAAGGCTGGACCAAGAACCTGGCGCTCTTATTCCCCGCACCGGTAAGGCTAGCCGCACTGCGCGCCATCGAGTTCGTCCTGATCGCAGCCAGCACCGCCGTCGCCATCTCCGCCGCTCTGCGCGGAAGCTGGCAACCCGCGGCCGCAGCGGGAATGCTGGCCGTAATCATGTACGGCTTGTTCCTCAAGCGAATCAGCCGCGCGCATTTCGCCTGGGACGCAAACCTCCTCGCCGTGTTCGGACTCCCTCTTTTCTCCTACTTCCTGCTGGGCTCGAAAAGCGCGCACGCAACCGGCACCGTGGCCTGGAAAGGCCGCGAATATTCTGACGAAAGGCGTTCACTGGCAACTGGCCACTGACAACTGGCCACTGTTTTTATGGTCTATCTCACGCGTAAAGCCGAATTTTCCGCATCGCACTACTACCACAACCCGGATTTCTCTCCGGAAGAAAACCGCCGCATCTTCGGCAAATGCAATAACCCCAACGGCCACGGCCACAACTACACGCTGGAAGTTACCGTGAAAGGAGAAGTAGATCCGCGCTCCGGTTTCGTAGTCGACCTCAAACAGCTCAAAGAAGTGATGCACCGCGAAGTGCTCGACGCCATGGATCACCGTTTCCTGAACAAAGAAGTCCCAGAGTTCCTGCATCAAATCCCCACCACGGAAAATATCGCGATCGCCATCTGGCAGCGTCTCGCCACAAAACTGGAGCGCGCAAAACTGCACCGGGTGCGGGTTTACGAGACGCCAGACCTTTTCGTAGATTTCTACGGAGAAGCATGAAGAGACAAGAAAGTTCTACCCTGTGTACCCCGGTGCCCTGTGTGTTAAAGGTTTTTCTCGGGGCAAGCAGATGAAAGCCCATCTCTCACGCCGCTATCTCTTCTCTGCCTCGCATCGTCTGCACAGCGAAGCCATGTCGGACGAAGAAAATCAGTCAACCTACGGCAAGTGCAATAACCCCTACGGCCACGGCCACAACTACACCGTCGAAGTAACGGTCAGCGGCCCGGTCGACGATAAAACCGGCATGGTCTGCGATCTCACCGATCTCGATGGCTTCATCGAGAGGGAAGTGCTCGCCCGCTACGGCCACGAGAACCTGAACACGATAAAAGAATTCACCAAAGAAGTGCCCACCACTGAGAATCTCTGCATCCAGATCTATGAAATAGTGCAGCGTGGCTTCCATTACGCGCATCTGGAAAGAGTGAGGCTCGAAGAAACCATGATGAATTCCTTCGAGTACGCCGGAAAATCAGAACCTTTGAGATGATTGCGCGATTATAAAAAGACTGGAACAATGCCGATGAAAACCACCGAACAACCAACTTTAACCAGCGCCAGCTTCGAAGACCTGGTCCAGGAGATGCTGGTCCGCCTGGGCGAAGATCCCCAGCGCGAAGGCCTTCAGCAAACCCCGCAGCGCGTTCGCAAGTCGCTGCAGTTCCTCACCCGCGGCTACACTGAAGATCCCGAAGCCCTGCTCAAAGGCGCACTCTTCACCGTCAGCTACGACGAAATGGTCATCGTCAAAGACATAGAAATGTTCAGCCTTTGCGAACACCACCTGCTCCCATTCTTCGGCAAAGTGCACGTAGCCTACATTCCCAATGGCAAGGTGATCGGGTTAAGCAAGGTCCCGCGCCTGATTGAAGTATTCTCCCGCCGCCTGCAAATTCAGGAGCGCCTCACCACCCAGATCGCCGAAACTATTCAAAAAGTAATCGAACCGCAAGGCGTAGGCGTAGTCATCGAGGCCCGCCATCTCTGCATGATGATGCGCGGCGTGGAAAAGCAGCACTCCGCCGCCGTAACTTCTTCGATGCTAGGCTGCTTCCGCAACGAGGAAGAAACGCGCTCCGAATTCCTCTCGCTAATCCGCCAGCGCTCCAACGGCATGTAACGCCCGTGATAGGTTGTCCGGGTGCACAGACCGTGTGGGTCGGACACTCCTGTCCGACGCTTTTGACCTTGCCGTTGATGTTGTCCTTGACTTAGGGTTCGATCAAAAAACGGGTTCGATTCAAAACGGAGCACCATGAAACAACACGGCGTGCTCGTCGCCCTTGCAGGAACCATCGTTCTGGCTTCAACTGCACTGCTCTTCGGCGGAAAGACACCAACGCCGCCAGCGGATGAAACCCCCTGGCCAACCAAAGGCTGGGCAACTGCCAGCCCCACCAGCGTCGGACTGGATGAGCAAGTTCTCCTCAGCCTAGATAAAGACATGGCCTCGGGGAAATATTCCCAGATGATGGATAGCTTTGCGGTCTTCCGCTGCGGCAAGGAGGTTTTCGAACGCACCTACTCTCATGACTACGCAAAGATCTACGCCAAGCAAGCCGGGGAACGCGGCCCGTGGAACATGCGCCTCAACGGGCGCTATAACTATTTCGATCCGTACTGGCACCCTTATTATCACGGCACCGATCTGCATACGATGCAGTCGATCAGTAAGACGGTGACTTCCGTGATTATTGGCGTGGCCATGCAACGTGGTGACTTCAAAGCCGGTCTGGATACGCCAGTATTGAAATACTTCGACACATCCAAAGTGAAAAATGTGGACGACCGCAAGCGCCGCATAACCTTGCGCGATCTGCTGACCATGACGGCGGGCTTCGATTGGGACGATGATGGTTTCTTCGCCGGCGATCCACGAAACGATACGAGCATGATGGAAGTCAGTGATGACTGGGTGCAGTACGCGATCGACAAGCCCATGGCTGCCGAACCGGGCACGGTCTGGAACTACAATAGCGGCGCTACCATGCTGCTCGCCTATATCTTTCAGAAGGAAACCGGTGAGGACCTTGACGACTACGGCCAGAAATATCTGTTCGCACCGCTGGGGATAAGACACGAATGGAAGCGCACGTATCTCGGAGTCGTGGACGCCGAGGGCGGCCTGTACCTGAACGACAGCGACCTGGCGAAGATCGGTTACTTATATCTGCACGATGGTATGTGGGACGGCCAGCGGATCGTTTCCCGTGAATGGGTGAAAAAATCTCTGACGCCGTACTTCCAAACCAAACCCGAGCCGCAGTTCAAGGCCGGATTCAAGTACGGATTCAAGTGGTGGTTGTTCAAACTGCCGGATTCCACAGAGTACGTCTGGATGGCTCGCGGGGTCGGCGATGAGCACCTGATGGTGTTTCCAAACGAAGGTCTGATCGTGACCTTTACCATGTGGGACATTCTCCCCAGTTCGACCGGTACAGATCCGACCCCGTCCGACTTTCTACCTCTCGTGAAGACCAAAACTTGCACAAGCGGCGCCCAGTGATGCAGCCACCAAATAAAGATGCAATAACAAAACAGCTCTACCCTGTGAACCCTGTGCCCTCTGTGTTTAAGAATTTATTTCACTCTCCACTGCTCCGGCGTTTACACGAGTGAAAATTCGGACTAAGATTGCGCCCGCCGATCAGACGATACCGGAGGAACCATGCGAAATAATCTGCTGCTCGCGGCCGCTTTGTTGGCCACAACCATTCTCACCTTCCCGGCTCACGCGCAGGATGCCATGAAGGCGGCACCACAAGCCGTAAAGCCCGCCGACAGCCCGTCGCAAGCCGTTCTAGCGGCCTGGAACGACATCGGCCGCAAACTAATCGCAATGGCCGAAGATTTTCCCGAAGACAAATACGACTTCAAGCCGACGCCCGCCCAGCGCAGCTTCGCGGAGCAACTCCTCCACGCCGCCAACGCCAATTATTTTTTCACCAACGCCGCTCTAGGCCAGAAGCCGCCCGCTGAAGAAGACCCCAAGCGTGACCAGTACAAAACCAAGGCCGACGTGGCTGCCTTCGTGAAAAAAGCCTTCGCCGACGGCGCCGCCGCCATTAAAGCCAAAGGCGATAAAGGAATGTCCGACCTCATCGTCGACCCCTTCGCCAACCAGAAGGTCCGCATCTCCGATTTCGCCTACGGCTTCATCGAGCATTCCGGCGAACACTACGGCCAACTAGTCGGCTATTACCGGCTGTCAGGGCTAGTCCCCCCAGAGTCGCGGCCAAAGAAGTAACCAACGGCGGTCACGCCGTGAAGAAAAAAGTCTTGTCAATCCTTCGGCCCGCGTACTTTGCGGGCCGAAGGATCTATGCAATTGCCGGCGCCACCACTGCTGCGGTCCTGTGCAACGGACGTCTTTACCTCGGTCTTGCTCTGACGCCGATTGTTGACCAGCCCTACTGGTAGGCATACGGATACCTCCGCGACCGTTCCGGAAACAGCTTGATCATCAATGCCCCGGAGATAAATCCGCCGACATGCGCCCAGAACGCCACTCCGCCCATGTTCTGTCTGTGAATGGCCAGCATCGT
>DATHOK010000111.1:0-9357 GCA_035484995.1 Verrucomicrobiia bacterium
GAGTCTGGAGAAGGACTTGGGGCGACATGAATGCGACCGCTGCCACGAGAAGTTTCGCCTGTTAATTTCCCCAGAATCCGAACCTCAGATAATTCCGTGGAATCGTAAAAAATATTCTCCGCCCCACACTTAGGACAAACCACTTTCGGAATATGGTCGCTGGTTTTCGTCCCATAGAGAAAGTGTTCGCACTGTCCGCAGACGGCCTCGTAGTAATGCCCGAGCTGCATTTGACGCACTCCCGTACAATAGACTTCTCAGGAGTTGTTACGGCCCGGACTGGCATCCGGGCTTTTTAATTTGTGCGTTATGAAGTTCCTGCACTCACGGAAAAAAGTTGAGCGGGCCATGAAGCACATCCATGACCTGAATAATCTTGTCGTTTCCTTCTGCGAATCCGACTTCTACTCTGTCGCCGTCAAGCAATACAAAGGGACTAATTGCGTTTGTATCCAGTTCTTTCGTGGGCTTCCGAAAATCGATGCTGCGCTGATCATTGGAGATGCGCTTCACAACTTGCGAAGTGCATTGGACATCATGTATTGTCGCGCTCTCTACTCCACCACTGGCGCGACAGGTCGCTTCACAAAGTTTCCAATCTTCGACGAGAGGCAAGAACTTATAAACGCCGTCAATGGTGGATTCAAAAAGCTGTCGCTGTTGGATGACCCTAGCGCGATCAAGATTCGGGACGTCGTGGCAGATGTCATAAAGGCCTACGCAACTGGTAATCCCACCCTTTGGGCCTTGAACGAGATGAGCATTATGGACAAGCACCAGTTGCTTGTTCCAACGTTCAAGCTTATGCGGTTTACAGACATCAGCCTTCAGGACGATGAAGGCAATGTTTTCTTGGCGGATCGGCAGCCGTACTACACGGAAGAATCCTGTCCTTTCCAGATTGAGAGGAAAGGAAACCTTACAGTGAAGGATAAGGGCCGTGCGGCCACTCGAATAATTTTCAGCGTAGGAACTCCGTGCAGTGGTGATCCGGTCATTCCAACGCTGGATTGGATCGCCAAAGAAGTGACGCACACGATTGATGCTTTCGAAGGACTGGCCCTGCACCCGTTTGTGGACGTGGAGTGATTCCCGAACATGGGGCACCCGTCAATTTTAGGCTAGCGCAAATCAAATTCTGGGTTAGCCAAGTCTATTGATGCCTTTAGTATCTAAGTTCTTTGACATCCGGATTTTACGGAGAATTTCCTGCTAACGTGATGATTCCAATGATGGGAGGGGGAGGGGGATACCCCGATTCTGGTCCGAAACGCACGAAATGGAATCCCGAATCCACCAGCCTAGTTGGAATTTATTTTGACGAGGAATCCACAAGGGACCAGAGCGGTCAACCTTCACTGGCCCCCGACCCGAGACCCCTGGCCCCTGACCGCTAGCCACTGACCACTGCTTTCCGCATGCTATCCTGCCCTCAGCTCGCGTCGCCGCTATGCGGATTCTTACCCGCTACATTCTTCGCGAAGTGACCTCGCACGCCCTAATCGGCGCCGCGATCTTCACCTTTGTGTTGTTCACCCGCGATCTAGGACACATCCTGGAACTCGTGGTCCGCGCCAGCGCGCCGTTGCCAAGCGTTGCGGAAATCTTCTTCTACACCGTGCCCTTTGCGCTCACCTACACCATCCCCATGAGCGTGCTGGTAGGGATTCTCATTGGACTGAGCCGGCTCGCCGCCGACAGCGAAATCACCGCCATGCGCGCCAGCGGCATGGGCGTATGGAGCTTCGGGCGAGTGCTGGCGATATTCGTCGCCGGCGCCTGGCTGCTGGCGCTGGTCAACGGGCTTTATCTCGCGCCATGGTCGCTGGCGTCGCTGGCGCACCTGGAGGACCAACTCAAAGGCGCGCAGGCTTCTTATGAAGTGCAGCCTCGCGTGTTTTACGAGGGCTTTCCCAAGCTCGTGCTCTATGTGCAGGACGTGCACAGTGCTCAAGGAGGCGCAGTCTGGAACGGAGTTTTCCTGGCCGATATCTCCGATCCTTCGAATCCCAGCATCACGCTGGCCCGCGAAGGCATCCTCGTCCCCGAAGGCGAGGACCGCTTGCACCTGCATCTGAAGGACGGCTCTACGCACGAAACCGATCCCGCGCGGGTTGACCATTACCAGATTTCGACCTTCGAGCAAACTGACATCCCGATCGAAATTGCTTCGTCGGAAAACAAAGCGGACGAACAAACTCCCGTCAAAGCCATCAGCACCTCGACGCTGCTTAATCACGCCGCCAGCGTTGACCCAGCAACAGCACGCGTGTACCTCATCGAATTTCACAATCGCTTCGCCTTGCCCACCGCGTGTCTGGTGCTCGCCATGGTCGGCATTCCGCTTGGACTTTCCTCGAAGAAGAGCGGCAAGTCTGGCGGCTTCGTGCTCACGATCGTGCTGGTTTTCGTCTACTACTTCATTTCTCTGATTGGAGTTTCGCTGGCCAAGCAAGGCAGGGTCAGTCCAGCGTTCGGAGCCTGGCTCGCCAACATCGTATTCTTTGCCGCGGCGTTATTCCTGCTGTGGCAAGCTGAGCGCCGGCCTTTATCTCTGCCCGTAATCCGCCTGCCATGGAAGCGAAACGAGGTTCCGGCGAATATCCCCGTACCCGATCGCAGACACAGGCGCAGAGAGACTGCCAATGCTTTTGAGCGGGCCTCAAGTCGGCGGCGAGTCTTCAGTGCCAGCTTCCCTACCCTGCTCGACGATTATGTGCTGCGCGATTTCTTCCTCTACCTTGGGATGATTGTGGCAGCGTTCCTGGTCTTGCTGCTGGTGTTTACGTTGTTCGAGTTGCTGGGAGACATTCTGCGCAACCAGACGCCCGCGATCGTGGTCGTGGAGTATCTGCTCAATGTTTCTCCGTACCTGCTTTATAGCGTTGCGCCTCTCATCATGCTGCTGGCGGTGCTGATCACTTTTGGGCTGATGAACCGCTCCAACGAGATCACGGCGATCAAGGCGACCGGAACCAGTGTCTACCGCATCGTCATGCCAGTGCTGGCCGCGGCCGCAGTGCTCTCAACCGGATTGTTCTTTGCCGACCAGTTCTACTTGCCGCATACCAACAAGCGGCAGGAAGCGCTGCACAACCAAATCAAGGGCAAGCCGCCACAAACCTATCTGCGTCCCGACCGGCGCTGGATTTTCGGGCAGCACAATGACATCTACTACTACCAGTTCTTCGACGCCGACCGCGATCAGTTCGCCAATCTCACCATCTTTCGAATCGATCCCGCCAGTTTCACCATTACGCAGCGCATCCATGCCGAGCGTGCCCACTGGGCCGACAACCTGGGCCGCTGGATCTTTGAACAAGGCTGGCAACGGACTTTGAACGTCGCCGCGATTGCGGGATACCGAACTTTCGACGTCTCCACTTTTCCTGAACTCAGCGAGCAGCCGTCATATTTCAAGAAGGAGGTGAAACAGTACTCCGAGATGAACTACGAGGAACTGCGCCGCTACATCCGGGATTTGCAGCAGAGCGGCTTCGATGTAGTGAGGCTCCGGGTACAACTGAACCAGAAGCTCTCCTACCCATTGATCACGTTCATCATGGCAGGGCTCGCTGTTCCGTTCGCGTTGTCGGCGGCCAAGAAAGGGGCCATCACGGGAGTTGCCGTGGCAGTCGGTATCGCGGTGATCTACACGATTGTGTCGCGGTTGTCCGAGGCGATGGGCGACATCAGCCTGTTGCCCGCGGCGCTCGCCGCCTGGTCGCCGGACCTCATCTTCGCTCTGGTGGGCGCTTATCTGATTCTGAAAATTCCAACCTAGTCTGCGGCTGTGTAGTCCGCGGCAAACCAGCCCGCGGACAGATCAGGCAGTTTCAGACGAATTACTTCACCGCGACTCCCGAGGGGTAATTGAACGTTTGAATCACAGGCAGCGGGGACAAGTTTCCATTTTGGAGGTTGATGGCGTATTCCGACAGCGTTCCTGGATTCTTGTTGGCCACGAACACAAAACTATCGTCGCGGCGTATCGCAATCGAATTAGCCCCACTGCTGGCGGAGACAGATGGCGGCGTGAGCGGCGTCAAGGCACCGGTGGCCGTGCTTACTCTGAACTGCGAGACCAGGCCTGATGCGGTGTCCACTACGTACAAGTAATTGCCGTACGCATCCATCGTCAAAGGTCCCGGGCTGTCGCCGGGGGAAACGGGAAAGGGCGAACCCTGAACCGCCAGCAGTCTGAAGTCTGGAGCTGGGCAGTTTTGCTGCGTCATGGAAAAACAGATCCTGTATGCACTGACGGTGTTGGCAATGCTGCCTGGCCCACCGTTTGAAGCGTAAACAAATCGGTTACACGGATCGACGGTCACCCCGTCGGGGTTGGTGCCGGTTGGAATTCCAACCTCGTTATCGGTTTGAACCAGAGTCAGCGCGCCACTCGATGACACCGAGTAATTCAACAGAATGTTGTTAATCGAATCCGGTACGTAAAGGTTCTCTGTGGTCGGAGGCGCAATCCCTGAACAGTAGGCAAACTGTGGGGGATAGACGGTCGAGGTCACAGCCAGCGCCAGCGGACTGGAGCATGCGACTTGATTCGTGCACGGTTCGGGGGGAGTCACGTTGACACCGTTTACCGGAAGCACAAAAGGCGAGCCCGCGACCTCGGCTAAGGTACCACTGCTGCCGACGGAGAGTACTGAGATCGAGCCCGGGATGGGGTTCGGAGGGTTGGCGCTGTCACTCGTCGCGCTATTTGCGACAAAGAGGAACTTGCCTGCGGAATCCATGCTTAGGGCCACCGGAGCGACAGGGACCGACTCCGACTGGTTTGTCGGGACACCGTTCACCAGGACCTGGATCTGGACGCTTGCGCTGTTCAGCGTGTATGTCGTGGCGCTCCCCAGCTTGCCATCGGAAGCTACGGGAAACGTCGCAATCCCGGTAACACTACCGCCAGGCACTGCCGGATTCGCGGTGATGATCACATAGGCATTCGCGCCCGCCGGATCAAGAACGACAGCCGTTGGCAACCCCGGCGTCGGAGGACCGTTCACGTTGTTAATCTCCGTCGTGGAACCATTCGACAGATCGAGGCTGAAGGTCTCCATCACCGGCCCGTTTAGCTGGTTATTCACCAGCGGGCCACCCCCCTGGCTGGGAATCACCACCAGACCATTATCATTCGACGAGTACTTGGCGTTGCAGGCCATGAGGAAGCCGATTGATACCAGAGCCAGAATCGCCACCATCCAGGCAAACCTTGTCCACATTCTTCGGTTTATCTCCTATGAGCGTGCTTATGCATTCCCCGGCCAGACAAAGCGGGCGTAAACCCTATTTGAAGGCGTGAATTGCCATCCATTTATGTATCAGGAATACGTGGGAAGAGCAAACCGCCCGGAGCTATTGGAACCCTAGACGGGGCGGCGAGTTGCCTGGAAACAGTGACCGGTCATCAGTGATCACTTATCGGTGGCCAGTTTATCCGCCTTGGCCACTGGCCACCGGCCACTGATCACTGGGCACCGCAGTTAGCGCTTCTTCCGCGCTGGCGCTCACCGTCATCAGAGGCAGGTGGATCTCGACCATCAGTCCGCCCTCGGCCCGGTTCGTAGCAGCGACGCGTCCGCCATGGAAACGCACTGCACGCTCTGTAATGGCCAGGCCGAGGCCCACGCCACCGGTCTGCCGGCCTCGAGCATCGTCCAGACGGTAAAACGGCTCGAACAACTTTTCCAAAGCATCGGGGGGCACACCCGACCCGCAATCGGTGACTCGAACGACCGCTTCCTCGCCGCCTGCAATCCCAGTCTTCTCCAGATGGATATCAACCGTTGTGCCTTCGCGAGTGTAGCGGATGGCATTGCGCACAACGTTTTCGATGGCACTGTGCAGCAACGAAGGATCTCCGCGCACCACCCAAATTCCCGCGGGAATTTCGCTGCGCACATGGCAACGCCTCGCCTGCGCTTCGAACTCCGCATCTTCGGCCACGTTGAGCACCACTTCATCCAGCGAAAACGGTGTCGAGGGCACGTGTTGCTCGCCATCTTCCAGTCGGGCCAGAGTGAGCAGGCGGCCAATGAGTTCATTGAGGCGGCTGGCCTCCAGTTCAATGCGCTCCAGCATGGCCGCGCTTTCCGGCCCAGAGCGCTGCCGCGCCAAACCCAAAGCGACATTCAGCCGCGCCAGTGGTGAGCGCAGTTCATGCGAGATGTCATTGAGCAGGCGGGATTGCGCTTTGACCAGATTTTCCAACCGTTCCGCCATGCCGTCAAAATCCCGCATCAAGCCCGCAACCTCATCTCGTCTGGTGACATTGGGAGCACCGGCTCGGGCGGTGAGATCGCCAGCGGCTAGTTGTCGCGTGGCCGCACGCAAACGCACGATCGGCATGGTCAGAAACCACGACAGAAGATAGCAGACGAGTCCAGAGGAAATGACAGCGATGATGAGACCGGGAACGGGCAATCCCCGCGGCCCGAGAAACAGGCGTGGCCCAGGCGGAGGAGACAGCACCAGCGTGTAGCGATGCAACCCGTCAGAGGAAGCTCGCGAATCGCGCAACACCGGAGGCGGAGCCGGAAAAATAAAGCCCTCGTGCGGCACCCGCGGCCCTCCCTTCGCCACACGCAGCGCCCATTCTGGCGCGCCGCGGTGCAAAATCTCCTCCATGTTTTCATTGAATAGAAAGACGCGGACGTGCTGTGTCTTTTCCAGATTGTCGAAATACTCGCCCAACCCCGCCGTTCCTCTCTGTTCGTAGGCATTCACAGAGTCGTTCATCGCGGTCGCGAGAAGAGCTTCCCAACTTGAGGTCCTCGGACGAAACGCCAGCGTGACCAGGATCGCCAGCACGAGAAACAAGGCAAAAGCCATCCAGAAGGAGAGGAAGATCTTGAGGAACAGGCTCTTCATGAGGGCTTCACCTTTTCCCCAACCTTCTCGCGCGGACGGGCGAAGATGTAGCCGACGCCGCGGATGGTCTTGATGTGTTCATCGGCGTCAGTGTCTCCGAGTTTCTTGCGGACCTTGCTGACATGCATGTCGATGCTGCGATCGAAGGGCGAAAATTTTCGGCTCAAGACGGCGTTGACCAGGCGCTCGCGCGGGACCACGCGTCCAGCCTCACGCAGCAACACCTCCAGTAGATTGAATTCCACCGAGGTGAGGTCGACGGGCTGGCCGTCGCGGCGCACGCTGCGCGTGGCAGGATCGAGTTCGATTTCCCCGACGCGGACGATATCGGGCGCAGACGGGGCCGCTTTGTCGCTGCGCGTGCGGCGCAGGATGGCTCGAATGCGCGCCACCAGCTCTCGCGGATTAAAAGGCTTGGGCAGATAATCGTCGGCGCCGATCTCTAATCCGACGATGCGGTCGACATCTTCGCCGCGCGCGGTGAGCAGAAGCACCGGCAGGCGGGAGGTGGCGCGGATTCGCCGCAGCACTTCGAAACCGTTGATGCCGGGCAACATCACATCGAGCACCACGAGCAAATACCCGCCGGCCGTGGCGCGCTGTAGCCCATTCTCGCCATCATGAACGAATTCGACCACGAATCCCTCGGCCTGCAGGTATTCTCCCACCAGGGTACATAGTTCGACATCATCGTCGATAACTAGAATTCGTTCCATCTTGGCAGTTTTCATTGTGCACCAGATCGCAGGCTGGCAGCGGTAAAGAATTGTCAAACCCAGAGACGGCAGCCTCTATTGTCCGGCCAGGTGACGCCGCCTTTGACAAAACTTTACTCGCATTGACCGACTTTTTACCACTTTTCCCCGGGAATCGTGTTTGTATAACTGTACTCAAGAGCCCCAGGTTTCCAAGAGGCGAGCACGTGGATGGAGCCGGGGTTAAAGGAGCAAAAAACTTTATGAAGACCATTCGTTTTCGCTTGCTCGTAGCTGCACTGGCGGTGCTGTTAGGCGGTGCGATCGCCAGGTCGCAAACTACGGATGCAACCGCGCCAGTGCACGGCCATGCCTTCGGCATGCGAAGCCCCATGATGGGCTTCTTCGCTAAATATTTGGACTTGACTGACGCGCAGCGCGCGCAGATGAAGGCCGTCCTTCAGAAAGAGCACGCCGCGATGAAGCCGCAGACGCAGCAGCTTCACCTGATGCAGCAGCAGCTTAAGCAGTATGAAGAAGGCACCTATGACGAAGCCAAGGTGCAAGCGCTGGTGGCGCAGCAAGCGCAGACGCTCGTGCAACTGAAGGTGCAGGAAACGCGCATCCACAATGAGCTGTTTCAGTTGCTCACTCCTGACCAGCAGGCCAAGATGCAGCAATTCGAGGCCAATCGGGAAACGCGCATGCAGCAGCGTATGCAGGACTCAGCTGCAGCCCCACAAGAGTAACGCGTCGGGTTGCGCTCAGTGGTTCTCAGCTTGAGTTTGCTGACTGCGACCCGAGGTTAGGCTCTCGGCTTGACCTCGGTTCGCCGCAGCAAGGAGTAATGTCATGGATATGGCTCAGGCATTTATGTTTTACGCGGAATGGATCTTCTTCATCGCATGGGGAGCGCTGCTTACCGCAGTCAGCGTAGTTGCTTTCCGAAGCGATCTGGTTCCGAGCGCACAGCGCGCAACCGCCGAGAAAGAGCGCCGTTAGCTTTCCGTCTTCTGCGCCAGGTCTTAGGCGCCGGACCGCCTATGACTTAGGACCTAAGACCTGACACCTGATGTCTGAGATTTGGCGCCCAAGACCTCTTCCCCGCCGAACCTGCCTGCCGAAAGCTGCCTGTCAAAACTTGCACCCCAGCCTGCTAGAATTTCATCTACACGACCTGAATGATTCCCAAGAGTATGCGTCCGCTGCTGCCCTACCTCAAGCGTTACCGCTGGGGGTTTGTGGCGGGCGTTTTCTGCATTTTTCTCAGCAATGGCGCCTGGATCCTGCTGCCGCAGGTAATCCGGCATGCGATCGACGATCTCAACACTGGCGTGACGTCCGCGAAGTTGCTGCACTTTGCCTGGCAGATGCTTGAGGTCGCCGCCGTCCGTGGGGTTTTCCTGTTCCTGACGCGCTGGATCGTGATCGGCATCTCGCGCGACATCGAGTTCGATCTGCGCAACGACCTTTTCGCTCACCTGGAAACTCTTTCCTATTCCTACTACCAGCGCACGCGCACCGGCGACATTATGGCCCGGATGACGAACGATTTGAACGCGGTGCGCATGCTGCTAGGTCCGGCGATCATGTACTCGGCGAATACCTTTGTGTTCACCGCCGGCGCGCTGTCGTTCATGGTGCTCATCAGCCCCAAACTGACTTTCTACGCGTTTCTGCCGCTTCCCCTGGTGAGCATTGTCATTCAGCATTTTGGGCGGCGGATCCATGAGCGCTTCGAAAGAATTCAGGCGATGTTCTCCGACATTTCGGCGCGGGC
>DATHOK010000112.1:0-2687 GCA_035484995.1 Verrucomicrobiia bacterium
GCCATCATCTTCATCACCAGCGCCGACTCACAACCTTGGCAGGTTCGGTGGCCGGAAGTGAAGTACTCTTCCAGCGGAATCTTCTTAACCGCTTTGAACGGATCTAATTTCTGGGTCGGATCAATCTGTACGTAAGTATCCATAATTCTTCATCCTCTCTGAGGTCTGCGAAAATCAGCAAAAGCGGATTACTCTCGCAATCCGATCCATTGAGTTAAGGGCTGCGCTTTTCCATCTGCAGCGTTGTAGACGGCATCGGCCATCTTCTGCACATCAGGCACGGTGACTTCGCGCCCGCCGAGCCCGCAAATAAAGCCCACCACCGGCGGCTTCTTGCCCGGTCCCGGATACAGTGCATGCCGAACCTCGCCGGCCAGTACGCCTCCGAGGTACGGGGAGCCGAAAGAGTAGTCGCGATCGATTACGCCGACCGCGGCAAAGCGTTGCAGAGACTTCGACAATTCTTCCGCGGCAAAAGGACGAAACCAACGCATGCGCACAAAGCCAACCCGCTTGCCTTGCTTGCGCATCTCGCGGATCGCCACCTTCACCGAGATTGACAGCGTTCCCATCCCCATGAGAACGATATCGGCATCGTCGGTCATATACTCCTCGAAGAACGGATTGCCGTACGAGCGGCCGAAGATGCGCTCGAAATCGGCATAAGCTTCCTTGATCACGCCCGGAGCCCGCTCCATGGCAGCATAGTTCTGGCGGCGAATTTCCATCACCCAGTCTTCGTTGCCCTGCGGCGCCACGGTAATGGGGTTGTCGGGATGAAGCAAAAGATCTGCGCGATCGTATGGCGGCAGGAACTCGTTAACCTGCTCTTGCGATGGAATCTTGACCAGCGCCTGGGAGTGGGTCAGAAACGCGCCGTCGCAACTGATGGCGAGTGGCAGGAAGATACGACGATCCTCAGCCACACGATAAGCGATGAGGGCCGTGTCCAGAGCCTCTTGCGCATTGTCCACCCAAACCAGCTGCCAGCCCAGATCGCGGACGGCCAACGCGTCGTTGTGCTCAACGCCGAAGGCGCCAGGGTCATCGAGCGCCCGGTTTCCGACCATGGCGATCATGGGGATGCGCAGCGCAGGCGTTACCGTGAGCGCTTCCATGGCATACATCCAGCCGACACCGCTCGACCCGCAGAACACGCGCGCGCCGCACGCCGAAGCGTGCTTTACGATTTCAAACTGCGAGTGTTCACCTTCGGCGACGATATACTCGCAATCCATTTCGCCGTTCGCCACCAGCTTGCAGACATACTGCATGACGGTGTCGTAGGGGCGGATTGGATACGCGGTGATCACGTCAACGTCGGCCAGCTTGCAGGCAACTGCAATGGCCTCGCTACCGGTGATTAAAGCGGTTTCTTCAATTTTCTTTTTCTGCTCTTCGATTATCGTAGCCACTGCCATGACGGACTCTCCTCGTAAAGGGCGCTATGAATGATGGTTTATTTTCCCTGCGCGATCTCGAGCATTTCGGGAATCTGCTCCTCGTATTGCCCGCGATAGCGGAACCCGTGGGAGCGTTCCGGGGGATGTTTGATCTTCTCCTCAAGCCACACCTTGTAACCGTCTTTGTCTTTACGCCAATCTTCCCACTGGCTGCTGTTGTCTTTGAATTCCGTTTCATTCACCATCGTCACGCATTCTTTGACCGGGCACACCGCTTCGCAAACGCCGCACCCGCAGCAGGCCTTCATGTTGGCGTCGTACAAGCCTTCCGGGGTCACATCGAAACAGGAGTCTGGACACTGCAGCCAGCACAGGGTGCACTTGATGCAGGTATCGAAATTCACCACGGGCCGCATGGTTCGTGTACTGAACTTCAGGAACGTCGGATTGCGGTCGGGCTGGAATCCGCCGTGGGCGTGTGATGTCGGATCGTCCATCTTGTGTCCCGCAGGAATGCTGGGGATGGCAATGCCTTCGCCCATTTCGTGCCACTTGGGCAAATCGAACTTGTAGGGCACTTCAGGATTGCCTTGGTCCGGAGTGACCGTGATGCTGGTGGTGCGTTCGTAGGACTTGGCGGCCGAAGTAGCTTTCAGTTCATCGTGCCACTCGTCAACGATGGCTCTCTGAACGGATTTCAGGCTGAACAGCTCGGGAAGAATCTTAGCGACGGCGCCCAGAATGCGAACGTCGGTGTGATCGTCTTTGTAAACCCACAAGCCGGAGAAGCTGACCGTGCCCTTAAGGATCGACAGTTGATAAGGGGTTTCCTTGCGGTGAGCCATGCCGATGATGGCTTCCGGGCCCTCGCGCGAGGTCACGATCAACGTGCCGCCTGGCTTCAACAAACGATTCACCGGTTGCAGACCGTACCAGGCCCACGACTCGACGCCCTTGCATAGCGTGTCATCCACGCAAATAGTGACGTCGACTTCCTTGGGTTCGTATTTTGCCATGCCTTCCTGCAGAGTCTGTTCGTCGGTAGCGACGATCGCGAAGCCTTTCGCGGGAATTCCGTTGCGTTCGGGACTGTCCCCGTAACGGCCGAAAGAGATGCCCACTTTGCCTTCGTGATGCGCTGCGAGCACGATCGCCCGGCTAAGCCTGCCCGCCATAGTTTTTTGGAAGATGCCTCTATAGATGATCTCGATTGCGAATAACCGACCCATGACAAACCCTCCGTTGAATAGAACTCGTTCCTCTACAATTTGTTGAGTACGATCT
>DATHOK010000113.1:0-4197 GCA_035484995.1 Verrucomicrobiia bacterium
TCGATCAACAGGCGTATCAGACCGACGAGCAGCAGGATTCGGAAAATCATCTGATTCCCATTTCACGCGCTCGCCAGTCACCAAACGAGATTCAGTCCGTTGTAAAGCCTGAATTTATCGTCCGAGGTGACCACGGGAATATCTTCCCAAAGCGCCTGGGCGATGATTTGCCGGTCAAAAGGATCGCGGTGGCAGGCGGGCAGCTCGAATAAACGAAAGGCGTGATCGGCAGTGAAGGGAAGGATGTGAATATCCATGTCCTGGATCGACTGGCGGGCATCTTCTGCCGAAATCCTCAGTTTGCCCAAAGTCGCCTTGATAGCGATCTCGGTAAGCGAAACAGAACTCAACTCGCGAACGTTTCCGGGATTCTTCAAAACCGCGGCTGCCCGGCTGCTAAGACGCTGCGGCGACTCGACAGCAAAAATAAATACCGCTGTGTCCAGGAGCAGCCGCAAGTCACTCGGCCCCGCCAAACAGATCTTCCACTTGCTTGTCTGTCATAGGCTTCCACCAATCTGGATCAAGGATCTGAATCCTTCCTCGCAAGGTCCCCAACATAGGTTTCTTCCGGGATGGCTTCTTCGTGCGCACGATGTCCACGACCGGGACACCCCGGCGGCAGATCGTCACAGGCTCACCCTGTTCCGCCGCCTTGATCAATTCCGGTAGTTTATTCTTCGCGTCCGCTACGCTGACCTGCATGGTTTGATGATAGCTATCTGAGATAGCCATGTCAAGGAAAAGAGAAGGGCGGCAATAGACGCCTTATTATTCGCCGCTCACCAGCCACTCCAGCGCCTCCTCGCGCGTTTTAAAAGAGGGCAGTTCCCGCTGCGAGAAGTTTTTGAAGTGCTCGTAAAATACGTGCGGCAAACTCTCCGTCCCAACCCACGCCGACCGCTTCACATACGGACGATCAAGCACCAGAACTTCCTTGATCCGCGTGGCGACTTGTTTGTCGATCTGCGCGCCGGTGACATCGACGAAAGTAAGAACCGATCCGGGTGCGTGCCGCGCGATGTCGGCGCGAATACGGTCAAGCAGCACCAGCAGTTCCTTCGCATTGCACTGCGTGAAGTCAATCGAGTAGATGGCATGGCCCTTGTGCTTGATGAAGTGCAGGCGTTCTTCGAGGGAAGCATTGTTCGTGGTCATCCGAGAAGCGACTCCACCACTTCGTAAACCCCGTCCAGCGCGGCATCCAGCGCGCCGGCATCTTTTCCGCCAGCCTCAGCCAGGTCAGGCCGGCCCCCGCCTTTGCCACCAACTTTCTGCGCCACCGGACCAATCACCTTCCCTGCCTGCACCCTCGCGGTCAAATCTTTGGTGACGCCCACGATCAGCGACACGTTCCCATTCGAGGCCGACCCCAGCACCACCACCCCCGAGCCAATCTTGTCGCGCAGTTGATCGACCAGCGTGCGCAGTTGCGCCCGCTCCAGATTGTCCACGCGATGCGCCAGCACCTTCACTCCATTAACATCTTTCACGCGATCGCCAATATTAGCCGTACTCGACGACGCCGATTTCATCCGCGCCGAATCCAGCTCCCGCGTAAGCCGCTTAATCTCCGAGTCTTTTTTATCAAGCTCACCCTTCAAAGCCTCCGCAGGAGAAACCGGCTCGGCGTGGGCGGAAAACTCGTCCACGTGGGCCGAACCCTCATCCGCGTGGGCGGAACCCTTATCCACGGAGGGTGCCCCATCTTTGCGCGGTTTGTGCGCAAAGGTGGGAACCACAAACGTCGACACAACTTTCTCGAGTTCGTGGTCTTTGCGGAAATGTCGTAGCGAACCCTCCCCCGTGACCGCCTCTATCCGCCGCACCCCCGACGAAACGCTGCCTTCCTTCAGAATCTTGATCAACCCAATCTCGCCCGTAGCGCCAGTGTGCGTGCCGCCGCACAGTTCGGTCGAGAAATCGCCGATCCGCACCACGCGCACCTTCTCGCCATATTTCTCGCCGAACAAAGCCATGGCGTGATATTGGCTGATTGCCTCGTCAATCGGAACGTCCGTAATTGTCTCGACAATCTGATTGCGCAAAACTTCCTTGTTGATGATGTCCTCAATGTCCTGCAACTCTTCATCTTCAACAGCAGTGAAATGCGAAAAATCAAAGCGCAAATGATTCGGCGCCACCAGCGACCCCGCCTGCTTCACATGCTTTCCCAAAACCTCTCTCAGCCCAGCATGTAGCAAATGCGTAGCCGTGTGATTCCGCATAGTCGATTCACGAACATCCGCATTCACAACAGCATCGATCTTGTCGCCCACGCGTAGCGCCCGTTTAGCGACAACCTGATGCGCCCGCACCCCCTGAATCGGCGAATAAGTTCCCGTAACCTCTGCAACCACGGTATTGTGATCGTCGGAATAAAACCATCCCCGGTCTCCAACCTGCCCGCCAGACTCCGCATAAAACGGCGTGTGGTCCAGAATCACTTCGCCGGCCTCGCCAGCCTTGAGTTCCCGCGCCCCCTGCCCGTTGTGGATGATGGCCAGCACTTCGCATCCATCGGAGCGAGTCTGTCGGTATCCTTCGAAAATTGATTTCGGAAGCTGCTGATAAGCAGGATTCGCCGTCTGCTTCGCGCCGCCCTTCCACGAGGCGCGAGCCCGAGACTTCTGTTCCGCCATGGCGCGATCAAAGCCAGCTTGGTCGAATGCAAATCCCTGGTCGCGCGCCGCGTCCTGCATAAAGTCCAGCGGCATGCCGAAGGTGTCGTAAAGCTTGAAAGCCTCCGTGCCGGCAAGTTCGCCCTTCGAGTTCCTGAGAAGCTCTTCCAGCTTTACAAGTCCGACGTCCAGCGTGTGCGCGAACCGGGTTTCCTCGACATGTACGGCTTTCGACACACGGTCAGCACTATCCTTCAGTTCTGGATAGGCATCCTGCATCAAATCTCTCACCGCGAAAACCATTTCGTACAGAAACGGTTTCGTTTGCCCAAGCAGGCGTCCGTGAGTAATCGCCCGCCGGATAATTTTTCTCAGCACATAGCCGCGACCTTCATTGGAAGGCAACACTCCATCCGAAATCAGAAAAGTTGCCGCCCGCGAGTGGTCCGCGATCACCCGCAGAGAAGCAGCCGACTTTGCTTTGGCTTCTTTCTCCAGTTCCTTCGTGAGCGATGTTCCGGTCAGCTCGGCGGCTCTCCTGATCAGCGGCACGAACAAATCCGTCTCATAATTCGAAATCACGCCCTGCAACACCGCCGCCACGCGTTCCAGCCCCATGCCCGTGTCAATCGAAGGCTTGGGCAGCGGACTTAATCTGCCCGAAGCATCTCGGTCGAACTGCATGAAGACCAGATTCCAAAGCTCGACATACCGCCCGCAGTCGCAAGGAAAGTGGCAATCCGCATGTCCCTGCTCGGACGCGATCGCACCCATGTCGTAGTGAATCTCACTGCAAGGACCGCAGGGCCCGGTGTCGCCCATCTGCCAGAAATTATCTTTCAGTCCCATCTCAAAGATGCGATCCTTGGGCGCTCCCTGTCCCACCCACAAGTCGTAAGCTTCGATATCGCGCTCAACCCCAGCCTCGCCTTTGAAGATGGTTGCGTAAAGCTTCTCTTTGTCGATCCCAAACCACTCCTTCGAAGTAATCAACTCCCACGCGTAGGCGATCGCATCTTTCTTGAAGTAGTCTCCAAAAGAAAAATTCCCCAGCATCTCAAAGAAAGTATGGTGCCGCCGCGTAAACCCGACGTTCTCGAGGTCGTTATGCTTCCCCCCCGCACGCACGCACTTCTGCGAACTCCCCGCCCGTGTGTAGTCCCGCTTCTCATTCCCAAGAAAGACGTCCTTGAACTGGTTCATCCCCGCATTGGTAAACAGCAGCGTAGGATCGTTCGCCGGCACCAGCGAAGAAGAGTGCACGCGCCTGTGCCCCTTACCCTCAAAAAACCGCAAAAAGTCTTCCCGAATCTGATTCCCCGACCTATAGTTCATAGAACGTAAGTTTATCAGCCAGGAGCCGGTTCCATGCGCTCAACGCGAATCGCAATCTCCGCTCTGCTGCTATCCGTATCCGCTCCTTGCATCGCTCAACAAGAGCCATGCGGCCTAAGCAAAATGACCGAAACCACAAAACTTCTCTATCCACCCATCGCAAGGGCTGCCCACGTCCAAGGCGACGTCATTATGCTCGTCAGCTTCAAGTTGAGCGGTGAAGTCGAAAAGATCGAGGTTA
>DATHOK010000114.1:0-15250 GCA_035484995.1 Verrucomicrobiia bacterium
CATGTACCGTCCGCTCAATCAATACCACGTGGTTATGGAGGTCGCGCCGGAGTTCCAACAAACTACCGAAGCTTTGCAAAATATCTACCTGCGCTCGACCAGCGGCACACCCATACCTTTAGCGGCGTTCACTCACTTCAAGCCCTCTAACATACCGCTGGCGGTCAATCACCAGAGCCAGTTCCCCTCGGTCACCATCTCATTCAACCTGGCTCCGGGAGCCTCGCTTGGTCAGGCGACGCAAGCCATCGAAAACGTCGAACGCTCCATCGGTTTCCCTGCGACGATTCAAGCAAGTTTTCAGGGCACGGCGCAAGCCTTCCAGGATTCGCTCTCGAGCGAACTGGTGCTGATTATTACCGCCCTGACTACTGTCTACATAGTGCTGGGTATGCTTTACGAGAGCTTCATCCACCCCATCACGATTCTTTCCACGATTCCTTCGGCGGGCGTGGGCGCCTTGCTCGCGCTGCTGCTGACCCACAACGAGCTCAACGTGATCGGGACGATCGGCATCATTCTGCTGATCGGGCTGGTGAAGAAGAATGCCATTATGATGATCGACGTGGCGCTCGAAGTGGAGCGCACGCAAGGAAAGAAGCCGGTCGAGGCCATCTACGACGCCTGCCTTCTGCGCTTCCGCCCCATCATGATGACTACGATGGCCGCCCTGCTGGGAGGTCTGCCGCTGGCGTTGGGCAGGGGTACTGGCTCCGAACTGCACCGTCCGCTGGGCATCACAATTGTTGGCGGACTGATCGTCAGCCAGGCGCTTACGTTATTTACTACCCCCGTGGTCTATGTGTACCTCGACCGCTTCCGAATGTTTTTGCGGTCTTTGTTCAGCGGTGAAGACCCCTCTATGGCTGAAGGTGGTTCCATTGCTCCCAGGCCGAGCCCGGCGCATTAGAGGGCTCGATTCCCGACTCCCTTAAACTGAGGTATTCTTAGGAGCGACCCGGGAACCCAGGGCAACCCCATGCAACCCCGTTTTATGAGGGTCGCATCGGAATGAGTGCCAGGAGTGGCAGCAAGCAAGCTTCAGTTGGGTTCCAGCAACGCAGCGGCGCGAAAGGCAAACGCCCTTTTTCTGGCCGGTCGCCGTATGATAGAGATGTCCCGCTTCCATGCGGGCTTTTTTACGTGCAGCCCAGTATTATTGGTCTTCGCCTTCAAATTCTCCGAGGAGTCACTGATGCTTCAGAAAGCATTGATCCTGGTTTTCGCCGTCGCAGGGATTGCCGGTTGCGTCGGCTGCAGCACGACCAGCCATTATGTTTATGCCACTCTTCCTGCTGCCAATGAACTGGCAGTTTACCGGGAGGATCCCTTCTCTGGCACGCTCACGGAACTCGCGGGAACCCCGTACACGATCGGGGATGGAGCTCACTCTGTGGTGATTCATCCCTCGGGAAAGTTCCTGTATGTGGCGAATCCGGGTCAAAATGAAAACGATATTTCGCTGTTCGACATCCTCAGTAACGGCTATCTGAATGAGATCCCTCCCCGCACGACGGTTGCACCCAACGGCACGCAACCGGCACTCCTGGCGATGGATCCCGCGGGGAATTATCTTTACGTAATGAACACCGGATCAGATAACATTTCGGTCTTCTCCATCGATAGCACTGGCGGGCTCACGCAGGTTCCTAATTCCCCGTTTTTCATCGGTTTGACGCCGCTTAATATGGTGCTCACGCCCTCCGGCGACTTTCTCTACGTCAGCGTCGCGGGCGGACAAATCGGAACCAGCAATGGGTCAATCTTAGGCTTCAGCGTGAGCTCGGGGGCGCTGCAGCTGCTCAACCCTCCGCTGACCAGCGCCGATGGAGTCAATCCTAATGGACTCGTAATCGACCCAAGCGGCAGCTATATGTACGTTGCGAATACGCAGTCAGACTCCATCTCGATCTTCGCCATCAGTCCGCCAAACACTCCGCCTGGCACATTGCAGCAGGTCATCGGCTCTCCGCTGGATGACATCTACAGTGATCCCTTTGCGCTGCTCCTTGATCCCAAGGGTCAGTTTCTTTACGTGGCGAATCAGGGATCGAGTAACGTTGCTGTATATTCGATCGATTCGACTACTGGATTGCCTACTGCGCTGACCACGTCTACCAGCGCCTTTGCCTTCACCACCGAAGGCAGTCCCAGTTTTCTGGTCGAGGACCCGAACGGAAACTATTTATTTGTAGGGAATCAGGGCTCCTCTGCCGGAATTCAGGCGTTTGGCGTTAACAGCGGGAATTTGAATCCTCTCTTAACGTATGCCGTTGGGAATACTCCAAGTTCGATTGCCGTGGCGCCGTAAGCGAAACCAGCCGCTGCTTCAGCCTGGGACCGGCTCGATAGAACTTTCCTTAGCGCGCCGCACTGGACGAACCAGCTGGAATAGGTTAGTTTGCTGAGTGCGGCTACACATGAATGTCCGCTACGAGCCGGACCTGGGACAGGCTGGTTCACGAGCCACGGAGTTTCCGTTAATAAGCCGATGACATACAAAAACTTCCAAACTCTGCGACAATAACTAATCCGGCGCGAACCCCCCTGTGTGACCACCACAGGACTGAACATCGAATCGCGGAGAACATCCCGATTCGGTCGGCTTGGGGTTGATTCCGTGCCGAGACTTAATTCAGGACACAGAATCCATGAGGATTGCCAGCGCGGCAAGCGCCTTCCCGGAACATTACTACTCTCAGAAAGTTCTTCTCGAACGCCTGCAGGATTATTGGGGACCCGAACTCAAGAATCCGCTGTTGCTGGCGCGGTTGCACCGCAACGTGACTGTGGATGGCCGCTACCTTGCGATTCCCGCGGAGCAATACGTGGATATCAAGACCTGGGGCCAAGCCAACGACATCTGGATCAGGGTAGCGCAGGAGTTGGGAGAGAAGGCTCTCTGTCTCGCATTGCACAATGCCGGGCTGGAGCCCTCCGACCTGGGTTGCCTGCTCTTCACCACCGTCACCGGAGTCGCCAGCCCTTCCATCGACGCTCTGTTGATCAACCGCATGAAGCTCCCGACCAATATTCGACGTACCCCGATCTTCGGGCTGGGATGCGTAGCCGGCGCTGCGGGAATTGCACGCGCCTCGGATTACGTTCGCGCGTATCCGAAGCAAGCCGCGGCTTTGGTATCGGTCGAGCTCTGTTCACTTACGTTGCAGCGTGAAGATCTGTCGGTAGCGAATCTGATCTCCTCGGGACTATTCGCCGATGGCGCTGCCGCCGTGATTGTGACCGGTGCGGAATTTGAAGCGCCGGAGCGAGAAATTCCAGGACCTAAGATTCTCGCGACAAGGTCGGTGTTCTATCCCAGCACAGAAGACATGATGGGCTGGAACATCTCCGAGAAAGGCTTCCGCATCATACTCTCTACCGAGGTTCCGACCCTGATCCGAGAAAACCTCGGCCGGGATGTAGACGCATTCCTGGCGGACAACGGACACAAGCGAAGCGAGCTGAAGAGCTTCGTTCTCCACACCGGGGGACCGAAGGTGCTCGACGCTTCGGCGGATGCATTGGGCTTGCACAATGGACAGCTCGATGCTTCCTGGGATTGCCTGCGCAAGGTAGGAAATCTTTCTTCAGCGTCTGTGCTGTGTGTTCTGGAAGATGTGATGAAAAACCGGCGCCCTGAACCGGGCTCGTTGGGTCTGCTGGCCGCCATGGGACCCGGGTTTTGTTCCGAGCTTCTGCTTTTGCAATGGTGAGGTCGGGTCGTTGGTGAACTCAACAGACGTTTTTGTAATCGGCGGAGGCCCGGCCGGGCTGGCGGCAGCGATTGCGGCGCGTCAGCAAGGACTACGCGTCGTGGTCGCCGATGGCGCCAAGCCTCCGATCGACAAGGCATGCGGTGAAGCGCTCATGCCGGATGCAATTGCCGCTCTTGAACGCCTGGGAGTTGCCGTGCCTGCCTCCGACGCTTGTCCTCTTCGCGGCGTCCGCTTCCTCAGTTCCGGATTGTCGGCAGAAACCGCTTTCCCTGCTGACACTTCCGGACTCTCCATTCGCCGGACTTCTTTGCATCGCATCATGACTGAACGGGCTGCCGCGCTAGGAGCCGATCTGCTTTGGCAGACTACTGTCACGGGGATTGCCGGCGAATACGTCCACCTGGGTGAACGCTCAATCCGCACACGGTGGGTTGCAGGCGCCGACGGCGCCAACTCGCGCGTACGCCGCTGGGCGAATCTTGAGGCCCACTCGCGAACCGGCCTGCGCTACGCTTTTCGCCGCCATTATCGCATCCAGCCGTGGACTGATCGCATGGAAATATATTGGGGAAAGCACGTCCAAGGCTACGCCACAGCCGTAAGCAACGAACAAGTCTGTGTGGCGGTGGCTTCGCGCGATCCCAGGTTTCGCCTGGAAGAAGCTTTGAGCGAGTTGCCCGAATTAAACGCGCGGCTTCGCGGGGTTGAGACGGTCTCTGCTGAAAAGGGATCTGTAACCGCCAATCGCAAATTGAAGCGTGTTTGTCGAGGAAATGTTGCGCTGATCGGCGATGCTTCGGGAACCGTGGATGCAATCACGGGCGAAGGCCTTGGCCTGTCCTTCAGCCAGGCCGTGGTGCTGGCCAGCTGTTTCAGGTCCGGAAGTCTCGATGGTTATCAAGACGCACATCGCCACCTGGCATTGCGACCGCTGCTAATGGCGCGATTGATGCTTACGCTCGACGGCCATTCCAGCTTTCAACAACGTACTCTCACAGTTTTTCGCAGGCATCCCGAGGTGTTTCGCAGATTGCTGGCTCTGCATGTGGGAAGTCTATCGCCTTTTCACCTCGCGCTCGACGGGCTCACCCTGGGCTGGGGGCTACTCACTGCATAGCCCGATGAAGGACGCCGGCCCGGGATCTTATCGAAGGTATGGGTGCGGTAGGCTCCTGGCTGGCGTCGCATTTCTTGCAGTTGCCGGCGTCGTTTCTGCCGCGCAGGGCGTGGCATTTCAGCTGGATCCTCAGCACACCACTATTAACTACACGTTCGGCGATGCGCTCCACACGGTTCATGGAACGTTCCGGTTGAAGCAAGGTTCTCTGCGTTTTGGCCGTTCCTCGCGTGATTCCGCTTCGGGCAAGCTCGCTGGCGAAATCATAGTGGATGCAAAAAGCGGTGAGAGTGGCAGCGGAATGCGTGATCACAAAATGCATCGGGAGGTGCTGGAGAGCGACCGCTATCCGGAAATTACATTTCGTCCTGATCGCGTCGATGGGACTGTGGCGCTACAAGGAAAGTCTTCCGTGCGGGTACACGGAATCTTCGCCATCCACGGATCGGACCATGAACTAACCGTCCCAGCAGAGGTCGAGGTATTTCCAGACCACTGGACCGCGACCCTGCACTTTGCAGTGCCTTACACGAACTGGGGCATGAAGAATCCAAGCACGTTTTTTCTGCGAGTCAGCGAGTCGGTGGACATTGATTTGACCACGAGCGGAACCTTAGTCCGTTGAAAGGCTGGCCTTAAAAGTAACGGCCTTGAAACGACTTCGATGGAAAGCGATCAATACCCATCCTGCGGCGAGATTCCCTTACCTTCGGTGCATTCATAGCATCGTCCGGCGGCTAGATTCGTAAACTCTTCAGTTCTCCCGCTCGGCCAGAGAATGACGACCCGCTCCACACGATCGCGTTTCGCCAATCCAAACGTAACTGGAAGTTCGGACTGCGATAAATAACTGGAACCACTCTTTACCATGCGCGACTGACTCAAGCCGCCGGAGACAATGCGGATCGTCGCACCGATTCCGTCGCGGTTCGATTTGATGCCGACCAGCCGGAAACGAATGCTGCGGTTTCCGGCCAATTGGTCGTTCCGGTAGAGGTAGGCTGGACCGTTGTTGGTAGTCAGCAGCAGGTCGAGGTCGCCGTCGCGATCGAAGTCAGCATAGGCTAGTCCGCGTCCCACCTTCGGCTGCTCGAATCCGCTGCCTACTTCCGCGGCGATGTCGTGAAAACTCCCCTTGCCATCGTTCAGAAAGAGCTGTGGCGGCTGGGCGTATCCGACATTGCCGCGAATGTTGCGCACCGTCTCGTCGATGTGGCCGTTAGCGACGGCGAGATCTAGCCAGCCATCAAGATTCGCGTCGAGGAAAACGCATCCAAAACCCAGACTGTTCTTGGAAGCTAGTCCAACCCCTGCCTGCGCGGCGATGTCTTCGTATGCTTTACCGCTGAACTCGTACAAGCCGGTCATTTCGTTATCGAAGTTCGTGATAGCCACACCAGAACGGCCGGAGTTGGTGAAATCGCCGACGTCCACACCCATGCCGGCCCGCGCCTTGCCCTCGCTGCTGAAGGCCAGCCCAGCCTCGACTGCGGCGTCTTTGAATGTGCCGTTGCGCTGGTTTCGATACAGCTTGTTGGGCTGAGTGTCGTTCGCGACCAACAGATCGGGCCAGCCACTCTGGTTTTCATCCAGCATGGCAACGCCCAGAGATTTGGAACTGCTGTCGAAAACGCCGCTGGAAGCGGTAACGTCCTCAAAGGTGCCGTTGCCGCGGTTGTGAAACAGCCAGCAGGTTTCGCCGCGATACGCCTCCGGCGTGCAATAGGATTTGTGCTTGCCATCGAGACTGCAGAACACATCGTGCTCAGGCAACCACTTGACGTAGTTGCAAACAAAAAGATCGAGCCGGCCGTCGCGGTCGTAATCAAACCAGAGAGCGGACGTGCTGAACCCCAGGCGCTTTCCCAATCCGCTGGCGCTGGTTACATCTGTGAAAGTGCCGTTGCCGGTATTGTGGAACAACCGGTTCTGCCCCACGCAGGTCACTAGAATGTCCGGGAATCCGTCGTTGTCGTAATCGCCGATCGCCACACCCATGCCGTACATTTCAACATCGAGTCCGGCCCGGGAAGTGACGTCGGTAAAGGTACCGTTCCCGTTGTTGTGGTAGAGGCGCAGCGTGGAGCGCCGCTGCTTGTGGCCAGGCCAATCCATTCCATTGATTAGAAGAATGTCTTGCCAGCCGTCGCGGTCGTAATCGAGAAAGGCGCACCCCGAACCCAGAGTCTCCGGCAAGTATTTCCCGCCGAAGGCGCCGCTGTTGTGCTGGAACTGAATGCCGGCGCTGGAGGTGACATCAACCAGACGAAAGCCGGGCGAAGCCTGTGTTCCAGAAGCCGCACCCAGCGCCCGCAACAGCGGGAACTGTGACAACGAAGCCAGACCCGCCATGCCCTGCAGAAAAGATCTGCGATTCACGGGACGTTTCACGGAACGTCTCACGGAACGTTCACCAGTCCGGAGCGAATCGCATAGACCACCAGCTCGGCAGTCTTGTGAATGCCGAGCGCGTTCATGATATTGGCGCGATGGACTGCAACCGTGTTGGCGCTGAGGTCCAGCACCAAGGCTATCTCCTTGTTCGACTTGCCATCCACGATCATCTGCAGGACTTCGAGCTCTCGCGGCGTCAGCCCGCCGCTGCGTTCGCCTTTGAGCGACGAGGGTTGCCCGACCTGGGGATCGAAGATCGTTTTCCCGCCGGCCACCCGCCTTACGGCCGACCCCAGTTCCAGATTCATCGCGTTCTTCAGAATATATCCCCTAGCGCCGGCTTGGGTCGCTTGCCGCACCCAGGTGTTCTCCGAATGCATGCTGAGCATGAGCACCGCGGTCTCGGGCAGGTCTTCGAGAATCTGCCGCGTTGCATCAAGTCCGTTCATCTTGGGCAAGGCGCAGTCCATGACTACAACTTGCGGCTTCAACTCGCGCGTCAGTTTGACCGCTTCTTCCCCGTCGCCGGCCTCACCGACGACGACCATATCCGGCTCATCCTCCAACATTCGCCGAAAGCCACGCCGGACCAGGCTATGGTCATCCACCAGCAACACACTGATCTTCTTTGTCATATTTGGCTTTTCTGACTTTGATCGTTTCCCCGGCGGTCTTTCCCCCGCAGATCTTTCTCCCTCGGCTCTCCGTCTTGTGACCCAACTTTCTCGCGAGGTACCGTCAGGTGCACTAGCGTACCCCCCGCGGTGGGAGTCGCAAAGACTAATTGTCCATCCATCAATTCCGAACGCTCGCGCATGGCAACGAGTCCGATGCCTTGCTTCGCAGGCCGCTGGTTGAAGCCAACTCCGTGATCCTCTACTTCCAACTCAAGCGTCGCAGGCAGAAAACGTAATCGCACCCAAGCCTGTTTTGCGCCGGAGTGCCGCGCCACATTGTTCAGAGCTTCCTGCAGCACGCGGTAGATTTGCACCGCCGCGCTTCCATTCAGCTCGAACGGCAAGCCCTGCTTCTCATAGGATATGGCAATCGCGGTCTGTCTTTCCACGGTGGGGATGTACCAATCGAGCGTAGTCTCCAGCCCGGCCTCATCGAGCATTACCGGATGCAGCGCCTGCGACAGGGTTCGAACCCGGTCGAGCGTGTCTTGCGCGATCTGGTTAACTTCCTGCAAGTCGCCGCGCAGGGACGAACCTTCGGGAGCGTGAGCTCCGGCACGGCCGAGCATTGATCCCATCGCTGTCAGAATCTGGCCAAATTCATCATGCAGCTCGCGCGAAATATAGCGGAGCATGGATTCCTGCGTGGCAATCAATTTCTGCGCGAGTTCACTGCGCCGCTCCGAAAGGTCAGCCATGCGCGCAAACAGCCGACGGTTCCACCGGATCATGGAAAACCCAGTCAACAGGATCGCCGCCAGGGTCGCGGCCAGGAAAACATACACCTGGCGCTGCACCCGGTCATAGATCTGGACAATGCGCTGTGCCGCCTGGTCCTCGTTTTCGCTGTTCTGCACCAGCATCCGGGCCACGGCCGTGCTCAGAGCCGCCTGCCGGGCTTGCAAAGAAAGCTGAATCTGCGCTCTCGCGTCTTTTCCATTGCCCGAGGCAGCCAACGCGAACACGCGATCCGCCGCATCCCAGAACTGCGTCAATGAACTGCTGAGCGAAGCGCTTTGCTCGGCTGTCCGACTGGTCGGGGCCAAGCCGGCTTCGAGTCGCATGGCATCATCGAGGTCGGTGCGAATGCGCTGGAACTGCGCTGACCAGGCTGTGAGCGGGTAAGGCTCGTCATTGTCGATCATGTCGCGCATGGCGACCGCAAGCAGGTTCAGGTCGTTCTGGATGCGGAGCAACTGCAGAGAATCCTTGCGGTTACGGTCGATCAGATCGGACTGAAGCTTGCGCAGACCGGCCACTTGCCAGGTGATGTATGCAGAGTAGGCCACGACAGCCGCAAGGGTGATGGCCAGCCCGAGCAACAGGCCCACGGTTGGAGAGCGCTCCGGAGAAGGCGGACGTGTCACGCCCCGAGGATACAACGCCTCGCCCGGACGTGTCACAATGCAGTAATAATGAAGCGAATCGATGTCTGGCGGAGTCCAATTAAAGATTGAGTACAGACCCTAAAACAGCCCAGAAGCCCCCAAAAGTCCAGCGGTTGCGCGCGGTTCTCCCTATCGTTTGGGAGTTGACCCGTCCGCGCATCGGCCTGCTGAGCGTTGGCTTCTTGCTGATGATTGTGAACCGGGTCGCGAGCCTTGTGCTGCCCTACTCCACTAAGTTCTTGTTTGACAATGTCATCCCCAAGCACTCCCTGCATTTGCTGGACCGGCTCGTCCTGGTGGTTCTGGGGGCGACGCTCATCCAGGGAATCACGTCGTTCTCGCTGACTCAGCTGCTGTCGAAGGAGGCGCAGCGCCTGATTACCGAGCTACGCCAGCGGGTGCAGAAGCACATTTCGCGGCTTCCGGTCGCATTCTATGACGCGAACAAAACCGGCATGCTGGTGTCCCGCATCATGAGTGATGTGGAAGGCGTACGCAATTTGCTAGGGACCGGCCTGGTCGACTTTGCGGGTGGACTGCTAACTTCCGCCATCGCGCTTGTCCTGTTGCTTCGCATCAGTGCGGTGATGACGGCCCTTGCCTTGGGATTCTTGCTGTTCTTCGGCATCGCGCTTGCCAAAGCCTTCGGCACGATCCGGCCAATCTTCCGGGAGCGCGGCAAGATAAACGCTGAGGTCACAGGCCGCCTCACGGAATCTCTGGGCGGCGTTCGCGTCATCAAGGGTTATCACGCGGAGGAGCGCGAGGAAGCCGTCTTCGCCCACGGCGTGAAACGCCTGCTGGAAAACATCATGCGCACGCTCACCGCAACGTCGGTGATGAGCCTCTCCGCCAGCGTGCTTTTAGGCGTGGTCGGCGCGGTGGTCACGTATGTGGGCGCACGCCAGATTATGGCGGGGACTATGTCGATTGGCGGTCTCGTCTCTTTCACTGCGATGTTGGCTTTTCTAATCGCACCCATGGCGCAGGCCGTGGGAATTGGAACACAGCTCACCGAAGCTCTGGCGGGGTTGGAGCGGACTCAGGAAATTCTGCACGAGCGTCCCGAGGACGAGGACCCGAAACGCTCCGTGGTGTTGGGCGACATTCGCGGCACCGTGGAGTTTGACGACGTAAGTTTCAGCTACGATGGCGTACACGAAGTTCTGCATGATATTTCTTTCCGCGCAGAACCCGGTACCGTTACGGCGCTTGTGGGATCCTCGGGCTCAGGAAAATCAACGACCATCGGCCTGATCTCCGCCTTTTACGTACCCACGAAAGGCAAAATTCTTGTGGATGGCACGGACCTGAGCAGGGTCCGCCTCGATTCCTACCGCACACGTCTCGGGGTGGTGTTGCAGGAATCGTTTCTGTTTGATGGGACAATTCGCGAGAATGTTATGTTTTCACGTCCGGGCGCGACTGAAGAAGAATTCCTGCGGGCCTGCCGAATCGCCCGCGTGGATGAATTCGCCGAATCTTTCGCTGAGAAATATGACACTGTTGTGGGCGAGCGCGGCGTGAAGCTCTCGGGTGGCCAACGGCAGCGCATTTCGATTGCCCGCGCCATTCTCGCCGAGCCGCGCATCCTGATTCTTGATGAAGCAACTTCCAGCCTCGACTCGGAATCCGAGCAGATGATTCAGCAGGGACTTTCTTATCTCATGCAGGGGCGAACGACATTTGTAATCGCGCACCGGCTTTCAACCATACGCCGCGCTGATCAGATTCTAGTGATGGAGCAAGGGCGAATCATCGAGCGCGGCACGCACGAACAGCTCTATGAAGCGCAGGGCCGCTACTACGATCTCTACACCCGGCAGCATGGACTGGAGCATAACCTCTTTCTCGCGCCGGGCGAGGGCGGCAAGCTTGAGGCGGACGGGAACGGCAGCACCGGTCCGGCACGCAACGGCGATGTCAAAACCGCCGACGCCTTGCGCGTGCTCAAGGGAGAGGTTCGCTAGCCTCATGAGCAGCACAGGCCGAAGCTCGCTGAACGGCGCTCCCGCGATTCACGCGACCCAACTTTGCCGCCATTACCGCATGGGCGAGACTCTCATCCGGGCAGTGGATGGCGTAACGCTTACCGTGGC
Organism: Verrucomicrobiia bacterium; assembly: GCA_035484995.1. Taxonomy (GTDB): domain Bacteria; phylum Acidobacteriota; class Terriglobia; order Terriglobales; family Acidobacteriaceae; genus Sulfotelmatobacter. Next base: position 11,395 of record DATHOK010000114.1, read on the forward strand.
TGCTGGCGAATTCGTCGCGCTGCTGGGCAGTTCTGGCTCGGGAAAGTCTTCGGTCTTGAATCTGGTTGCTGGCCTGGATCGTCCGACATCGGGTAGCGTGATTGTCCAGGAACGCGATCTCGCGCAACTCTCACGCGAGGAATTGGCTAAGTATCGGCTGCACACCGTTGGGATGGTTTTTCAATCGTTCAACCTGATCGCCAGCATGACGATGGCAGAAAACGTCGAATTGCCCATGCGCTTCGCCGAGGTCGATCGCGAGAAGCGTGATGGCCTCGCACGCGAAGCCCTTGCGAGAGTCGGCCTCGAAGCGCGCATGAACCACCGGCCGAGCGAACTCTCGGGCGGGGAACAACAGCGGGCCGCGCTGGCGCGTGCTCTCATCAACCGTCCTCAGTTGCTGTTAGCCGACGAGCCTACAGGTAATCTCGACAGCCACACCGGAACCGAAATTATGAATATGGTCCGCGAGTTCAACCAGAAGTTGGGAATGACAGTCGTGATGGTGACGCACGAGCGTGCTCTGGCGGAGCGCTACGCTCATCGCCTGATCTTCTTAGCGGATGGCAAACTGGTTGGTCAGGAATCGAATTCGGCCGTCGCTGCCGGTGGTCGAGAGAACGGAGCCCGACCGTGAAGCTTCCTGATCTGACCGAACTCGCCCTGCGCAATTTGCGCGAATCGGTTCTGCGAAATTCGCTAACCACTATCGGCATCTCGGTGGGCGTGGCTTCGCTGGTTGCGATGCTTTCTCTGGGAATCGGTCTGCAGCAGCTCGCTTCGCGGCGTTTGATGAAGTCGGGCTTGTTCGATACGGTCGTGGTCACTTCCCGGCGCGATCTGCGCAACTTCGGCCGCGAAGAAGAACGCAACGGGCCTGCACCAGCCGAGAGCCGAATTCTCGATGAGCCTACGCGCCGGGAGATTGAGCGTTTGCCTAACGTGCTGGAGGCGTATCCTGACATCCGCTTTATCACCGAGCTGCGTTACGAAGACAAGCCGCATTTGACGATGGTGGCGGCGCTGCCTCCATCTGCCCAATCCAACGACGCGTTCGAAGCCGTGCAGGGACATTTCTTCTCGTCTGACACGGCGCCCGAAGCGATTCTCCAGAAAGCCTTTGCTGAAGAACTCCTGGGAAAAACGCCTAAGGCCGGCGTCGACGAAACTAAAGTCGCGGAACTGGCTGCTCCGCTTCTCGGCAAGGAATTGACCATGCGCTATGCCGAGCGGGAGGCAGGTCCCACCGCGCCTTCGAAGTCTGCGAATGACAATTCCAAAGCTCCCGCGGATCAGAGTCTCGCCGGCGCGGCTTACTCCGTGATCTCGCGGGAGCAGAAGTTGAAGATTGTCGGGGTCGCCGATCTTGACCCCGAGAGTATGCGCGGGCCGACCCGGGCGCGGGTTTTTCTTCCGCTCAAGCTGGCCGAGAGTCTGCATGTGATGCAGCCCACGGACCTGCGGGAAATTTCGCGGGCGGCCACCGATGAGCCGGTTTATTCCTCAGTGAGCGTGCGCGTGAAGAATCCCAGCCAGATTCAGACGGTGGAAGACGCGGTCAAGAAAATGGGCTTCAACGCCTTCTCGATTCTTGATGCCAGCAAGAGCATCCAACAATTCTTCAAAGTCTTGGACGTGTTTCTTGGGATCTTTGGCAGCCTGGCTCTGGCGGTCGCTTTCATCGGGATCGTGAACACTCTGGTGATGGCAATCCTCGAGCGCCGCCGCGAGATTGGAATCATGAAGGCCATCGGCGCCAGCGACGGGGATGTGAAGCGGCTTTTCTTCGCCGAGGCTGGCGCCATGGGCATTCTCGGCGGCATCGTAGGAGTCGCGCTGGGTTGGGCGATCGGGCAGGTCATCAATCTGGGTACGAACATTTACCTCAAGAGCCAATCTTTTCCGCCGGAACATTTCTGGTCGGTCCCCTTGTGGCTGGTGGCATTCGCCATCGTGTTTTCTTTTTTCGTGAGTCTCGCAGCGGGTCTTTACCCGGCGGGGCGAGCGGCTCGGCTCGATCCCGTGCAGGCCTTACGCTACGAGTAAACTGAAGCGATGGATCGTTCTCTTCGCATCATCCTGCTGTTCGCCGCATTGGCGGCCTCGCTTCCAGTCCACGCGCAAAGCCGCATCGACTGCAACGCGCTGAACAGCCGGATCCTGAAACATGAGGTCCACTATTGCGTTTATCTTCCGGCCGGCTATGATGCCGGCGCAACCAAGCGTCCTGCCCAAAGCTATCCCGTGCTTTACTTCCTTCATGGCCTGGGCGACAACGAGCAAACTCTCTTCAACAGCGGAGGCTGGACGCTCCTCGACGATCTCCGTCACCAGCACAAAATCGGAGAGTTTCTCATCGTTGCGCCGGAAGGCGGACGAACTTTCTACATCAGTTCTGCCGATGGCTCGGTGCGCTACAGCGATTTTTTTCTGCAGGAATTCATCCCTTTGATCGAAACCAAGTACCGCACCAGCAAGGGTCGGAGTTATCGCGCGATCAGCGGCATCTCCATGGGCGGCTATGGCGCGCTGCGTTTTGCTTTCTCGCATCCGGAAATGTTCTCGGCCGTCAGCGCGCAGAGCGCCGCGCTGATCACGGAAACTCCGCAGGAACTCGACACCGCTGCTAAATCCGGCGCTCCGATGGGAAAGTTGCTGGCGACGGTCTTCGGAAGTCCGATAGAGGTCGCACACTGGAAAGAGAATAGCCCGTTCGTTCTTGCGAACCGGAATCAAGCCGCTATGCGACACATGGCCATCTATTTCAACTGCGGTCAGGATGACAATTACGGATTCGAAAAAGGCGCTGCCGCGCTCGATGAGCAACTGCAGAAGGAAAAGATTGAGCACGAGTATCATCCCTACCCCGGCGATCACAGCCTGGGGTATTTTCTGGCTCACTTCACCGAGGTGATGGAGTTTCATTCGCGGGCATTCGGTCTTCGCTAGGTTGGCTTGCGTTTTGCATCCGACTGCCTCCCTGCACAATCCAATTTACCAATTAACAACTTGCATCATTTAGGAGAGACATCGACATGCCATCAAGAACCCCCGTCTCCAACGATTGTATCGACCAGATTTTCCGCGAGGCACGGACCCACAATGTGTGGCTTCCTCAACCGGTTTCCTCCGAGTTGCTACGTCAAGCTTATGAACTTGCCGCTCTGGGTCCGACGAGCGCCAACACTATGCCCGCGCGCTATGTCTTCCTCACTACGGTCAAAGCCAAGGAGCGTCTTCGTCCCGCTCTCGCGCCTGGCAATCTCGAGAAAACCATGGCTGCTCCCGTCACCGTCATCATCGCCTGGGATACGGAATTTCACGAGAAGCTCCCCAAGCTCTTTCCGCAAAGAGATATGCGTTCGATGTTCCATGGGAACCCTGCACTCATTGAAGCCACGGCATTTCGAAATGGCTCCCTCGGAGGTGCTTACTTCATACTGGCTGCCCGCGCTCTTGGCCTCGACTGCGGACCAATGTCGGGATTCGATGCCGCCAAGGTCAACGCCGAGTTTTTCTCCGATGGCAAGTGGAAAGCGAACTTTCTCTGCAATTTAGGCTACGGAGACGGGACTAAGCTTTACCCACGCAACCCGCGCCTGTCCTTCGAGGAGGCCTGCCTGGTTTTGTAAGGGTTGATTTCTGCAGGTTGACGGGCCGAGTTACGCTGGAGTGATCCGAGACCCTGGAACTGTAGTAAAACTGTAGTACCGGAGAGGTGGCCGAGTGGTTGATGGCTCCGGTCTTGAAAACCGGCATACCCGAAAGGGTATCAGGGGTTCGAATCCCTTCCTCTCCGCCATCCTTAACCTGAATCGCGCTGCTCTCAGTACGGAGTCACGACCGCGTCTTCGGG
>DATHOK010000115.1:0-10143 GCA_035484995.1 Verrucomicrobiia bacterium
AGAAAATCCGGTCTCGGCCAGCAAAATAGCGCCAACCAGCGGGATTTGCGGATGCTGCAGCGTCCGTGCTCTTCCGATGCTTGCCATCAGCGCGATTGCGAGTACCAGCATCGTCACATTCGCAGTAATGCAAAACAGCTTCAGACCCTTCACTCCGCGGCCGTTGCGAATACGTAGCACATTCAACATCGCGGTGAACAGCAGAGCCAGGCACGTTCCGAAGATCCAGATTCTGCCGGTATAGTTTTTCGGCACGAGCAGGCAATCCACGATCGCCAGAATAAAAAGGACTCCCGCGCAAATGCAGTCGAAAAGCTTCACGGCACTCCTCCCCTGACAACCCTGCGGTTAAGTCTTTGTTCTCTCTCCGAAGATTGCCGTTCCCAGGCGCACGCAAGTCGAGCCTTCTTCAATCGCCACTTCGAAATCGTGCGACATGCCCATGGAAAGCTGGCTCATGGCGACAGCGGGGAGTTTACGAGCGGCAATCGCAGCGCGCAACTCGCGCAGCTTGCGAAAGTAAGGCCGCGCACCTTCGGGATCGTCGGTGAACGGAGGCACGGTCATCAGCCCGCGGAATACGAGCGCCTCGAGTCGGGGCGCGGCGAGCAGTAGTTCTTCGAGCGCAGACACATCCGGCGCGACTCCGCTCTTCGCCGCTTCGCCGCCGACATTGATTTCGATGAGCACATCCAGCCTGCGGCCGAACTGGCGGGCTGCGGCGTCCAGTTTCTCGGCCAGCTTCAACGAATCGACCGAGTCCACGGCGCGGAATAGCTCTGCAGTTTTTGCAGCCTTGTTCGTTTGCAGATGGCCGATCATGTGCCACTCGGCGTTTTGCAGGTCCCGAAGCGCTCCAGCCTTGGCCGCGAAATCCTGCACTCGGTTCTCGCCGAACAACCGATGTCCTGCATCATAAGCTTCGCGGATGCGCTCTGCCGGCTGCGTCTTGGTGACGGCCATTAGCGCAATATCGCCGACGTTTCGTCCGGAGCGGCCGGCCGCAATGGCGATACGCTGCTCGATCAATGCAATATTTGCGGCTATCGACATTAGAAAAGTAGATCACGAAAGCCCTTCGCTGGGCGAAGGTCGCGGGCCGGGGGCGCCCGCGCCACACAATCATTACATGATGGCCGTGGGCGGTGCCGGTTCGTTCGGATCGCCAGCACTCGAGAGTGGTAACCAGATCATCAGACCGGCCAGCAGGACCATGACACCGATCCCAGCCAGATAAAGTGGATGTTCGAAGATCTGTACGGACGTGATCCGCGTCGCCCACGCTGCCGCGACCTGCAGCCACGATTGGTGGGCAAAGGACAATGCAATAAAGGCCGCCCAAATAAGCCCAAAGACCGACTCACCTGCGATCAGCCCCGAAGCCGTGAGAACTCCGGCATTTTCCACCCGCGCTTTCTGCGCTTCATTCAGTCCGCGCCGCGCGGCCAGCCAATCTCCGGCGGCGCGAAAAACCCCACCGATGAAAATGGCGAATGTCGTCTCAAACGGCAAATACATGCCAACCGCCACCAGCATGGGGCTCCGCACCTGCATCATGATCATGGCGATGCCGAAGAAAATTCCCACGACCACCAGCGGCCAAGGCATGTCGCCGCCTACAATGCCGATGGCCAAGGTGGCCATAAGGCCTGCCTGAGGCGCCGAAAGCTGACGGCTGCCGAACCCGAATGCCGTGTCCAGCAGGTAGAGTGGCCAGTACATAGCGAGGCTTGCGACCACCACGGCAATTAGTTCCGCCATCTGAATCTTGCGCGGCGTTCCTCCCAGGATGTAACCCACCTTGAAGTCCTGCAGCAGTTCACCAGCTACCGAGGACGAAACACAAACTACAGCCGCCACGCCCAACACCACGGCCACGCCCTTAATTCCAGAGGCTCCAAGCGACACCATCAGAAGCGCCGCAATCAGCAAAGTCGAGAGCGTCAGGCCGGAAACCGGATTATTGGAAGAGCCGATGAATCCGACCAGGCTGCCCGACACCGTTGCCATGAAGAAGCCGACGACCAGCATGACGACGGCTGCCAACACCGCCGGCCAAACCAGACCTGAGATACGGATGTACAGAAAGCACATGAGTACAAACATCAAAGCAATCAAACCAAAGACGACCTTTGAACTCATGTACTGTTCGGTGCGAGAAAGCTTCGCTCGCTGATCTGCAGTTTGGCGCAGATCTGACAAGGCCCGGCCGATGCCCGCCGTGAGACTTTTGCCCATCTTGAAAAGCGTGAAGGCTGCGCCCACCAGCATTCCACCCACGGCGATGGGACGCACGATAAACCTCCATACCGCGATCGCGATCGCCGCCCAATTGTCGGGTGTATCTGCCGGAAGATAATGTTTAATCTGCGGACCCAGGAAGAATATGAGCAGGGGAACCATCAATCCCCAGGCCAGCACCCCGCCGGCAAACTGAATCGATGCCAGCCGCAACCCAATGATGTAGCCCACGCCCAGGTAGGCCGGACTCACGCTGGGTGCGGCGAAAGTGCTCGTCCCACCCGCCGCCACGATGTTCGCACTGCCCGTCGTGCCCAGACGAACCTGGCTGCGGCCCAGACTGCCAACGGCAAAATGAATATCCTTATCTGCCGCGAAGAGTCCGAACCGCCCCAGGATATAAACCAGGCCGCCGACGCCAATGTTCCAGAAAAGATATTTCGCGGCGTCTGCGCCGCGCCGTCCCGCCTTGTGAATTTCTGCCGCCGCGACTGACTCAGGAAAGGGTAGTTCCGGATCTTCCACCATCACGCGCCGGACTAATGAAATGAAGAGCACTCCCAGAATGCTGCCGACCATCATGAGCGCGGTCGATTTCCAATATGCGTCAGCCGGCCGGAAGGAAGGCCACGCCTTGGCAATCACGAACGCAGGGATGGTGAATATTGCGCCCGCAGCCAGACCCTCTCCGATTGTGCCTGCGGTTCGCGCAATGTTCTCTTCGAGAAGCGATCCTTTCCAAGCCCGCATCGCTGCCATCGCAATAACTGCGGCGGGGTATGTGGCCGCGATCGTGATACCGGCGCGCAGGCCCAGATAGGCGTTGGCTGCTCCGAGGACGACTGTCATCAGAAGTCCCAGCAGCACCGCGCGCAGAGTGAATTCCTTCATCTCCATGTTCTCGGGAACGAAAGGGACGTGTTTCTTGACGCCAGTTCCTGATCCGGGGACTGGACTGCTCATAAGTGGAATCCTCGTCGGGTGTGAGATGAAAGCGATGTCGCTGCGTAACTTGTTCAAAACACAAACGGCGGCACGTTAGCATGAGGATGGTCCGCATTACAAGTGCGATGCCAGTTCCGGTTTGGGAATACCACGGGAAAACCGGATTGGCTTGCTCCTTATCTTGAGGGTAAAATGGTGCTAATTGGTCTTCGCCCCTTCGCAGTTGTGTGATCCTCGAGGTGTACCGTGCTGAAGAACTCCCCTGACCACGTTTGGTTCCAGAAATACTCAGAATTTCACTGTGACGATTGTGGCAGTGACACCGGATTCCGTTCGCGGCGACGGACACTCTGGGAACGCTGGCTGCTACCGGTTTTCCTTTTGCAGCCTGTGCGCTGCACAGAGTGCTTCCGCCGCGACTATCGTTTGCTGTTTGTGCAGGTGAAGGAACGGCTGCCCGAACCGGTCAAGAAGGTGCCGACCCCGGCACCGCGACCCAATCGTAACGTTGCCTAGCGGACCCGGCCGCCGTTATACTCTGGTTAAGCAGGCAATCGCACAGTCGCCCGCCCGGAACGTTTTCCTGCGGGCCACACGGAGGCCGTCTTCAGCAGTACTGGGGACAGAACTCGGGCTAGCCAGGCCAGATCCACAGTGCCAAGCCCTTCCATTGCTTCACGAACCCATGAGGTCCGGATTCATGAGGTTCGGACTAACCAAAGCTGGACCGCCCAGGTTGCCGCAAGTCTCTTCGCTGTTTTGTTTCCCTCCGACTGCCGCATTTGCCAAACCCCGCTGGTGAAAATCTCGCGCCTCCCCGTTTGCCAGGAATGTCTTGACGCCATGCATGCGATCGGGGGCGGAGTCTGCGCCATCTGCGGCGAGCGGCTATTTTCTTCCTACGCAGTTGCCGGGGCGGCAGGCGAGCCGCGGTGCGGGCTGTGCCGCCGCATCGAACCACCCTTCGCACGCGCGGCCGCGTATGGAAGCTACGAGAGCGGGCTACGCGAGCTGATTCACCTGTTGAAGTATGCAGGGGTGCGCCCCGCTGCCAATGTTCTCGGACGAATGCTGGCTGAGGCGATTGCCACACTCGAACCTGAGTTGCCAGAGGACTCCGTGGCTGTAATTCCGGTGCCGTTGCACCGCAGCAAATTCAGCGAGCGCGGGTTCAACCAGGCGGAACTGATTGCCCGGGCAGCGATGAAAATCAGACGGCGGGGAGATCGCTTGCATTTGTGTGGGGGAGCGCTCGAAAGAAAGCGCGATACGGCGTCGCAAATTGGCCTTACCAGCCACCAGCGCCGCGAGAACCTGCGAGGTGCTTTTGCAGTGGCGCAGCCTGAGTTGGTAAAAGGCCTCGAAGTGCTGGTGGTCGACGATGTCTATACCACCGGCGCTACGGTTTCGGAGTGCGCACGGGTCTTGCGCCGCGCCGGTGCTTCCAAGGTTTGGGTTGCTACCGTGGCGCGTACGCTGAAAATCTCGGCGCAGCACGCGGAGATAGGGCCAGAGGCCGAAGACAATCAGATGTCTGGAAAAATCGGAGCGGATGCCGTTCCGTTGGCCAAAGCCGTGGGAACTTAAGATTTACGTCAGTCGGATTTACGTCAACCGGATTTATGTCAACCAGGATTGAAACCGACGCAGGACCACCGGGACGCCATGCCGCCGGCCTGTTCGCGGCGGCGGCGATGCATCGCGACAGCAATGGCAACGCGCTGCACGCGCCCGTGCTCGTGCTGAATGCTTCCTACGAACCCATCAATGTTTGTGCGGCGCGGCGAGCCCTGGTTCTGGTGCTGAAGGGCGTGGCTATGACGGAAGAGGAGAACGGACACTTCCTCCACGCGGCGCGCATCGCTATGCGTGTGCCCTCGGTGATCCGCCTGCTGGAGTACCGCCGCATCCCGCACCAAAGCCGCGCCTTGTCGCGGAAGAATATCCTGCTGCGCGATCGCAACACCTGCCAGTATTGTGCCACCGTGCTGCCGTCGGGCGAGTTGACGCTTGATCACGTGATTCCCCGCTCCCGCGGAGGGTCCTCCACTTGGGAAAACCTTGTAGCTTGTTGCCATCCCTGCAATCGCCGCAAGGGCAACCAGTTTCCGCTCGAAGTCGGCATGAAGCTGATGCGCGAACCCCGCGCCTTCAACCTGCACACCAGCCGTCACATTATGCGACTCATGGGGCGCAGCGACGACAAGTGGCGCAAGTATCTCTTCTACTAGGCGAGTCGCTCCGTCTGAACGGAGCTATCCCTGCTTTCTAACCTTCGTTGCCTATCCGCGTCCAACGGTTATGCAAGCTCGCCGCCTAATTTCAATTTTGATGCCCGTATTGACTATCGTGTCAGCTTCTCTGCCGCTCCTGGCGCAGGAGCAGCGTGCCGGATTCCATGACACGACTGATTGGGACCTTCGCCCGTCCTTCCTGTTCGATACCCTGTGTGCGCTGAATTTTCTTAGCGGAGACAAATATTACCTGCAGTACTACCAGAACGACTACGACCGCCTGTCTCCGCAGTTGCGCCCAGAAGAGCTTGCAGCTTTCGTCAATCTGAAGCGCAGAATCAAAGATGAGAAGGGAGGCATTATCTCCGCCCAGCTCGCCTTGTATTTTTCTGCCACTGACGCGGAATCCCTTGATGACATGATCCGTGTGGTGAAAGACAGTTCCGTAATGCAACGCAACCTGAAAACCACTTCTTACTACAGCGAAGACGGTTGGAAGCTCTACGAGGAAAGCCGTGGCGATCTTGTTGTCGCTTTCAACGCTCTGAAGCGCATCCATTTCGACGCCGATTGGGAGAAACAGATCAAACCTCAAGTTGAAAAATCGCGAGCGGCGATCGCTCAAGACCTGCCCCGATACAACGTCGTTCCCCGAGTCGAAGCAGTTCTGGGTTCACCGCGTCCCACCAACAAAATAACCGTGTACCTCCTCTACTACTCCCAGCCGCACGGTATCAAGATCACTGGGACGCGCTTTCTCACGCACTACTCCTATCCCTTCCGGATCGTGCTGCGCAATGCGATTCATGAAATGATGCACCCGCCTTACGACCTGGCCCACGATGCCGCTTTGCGTGCGTCATTGCAGTCCTTGCGCAGCGACGCTTTCCTCATGAACAAAGTGGAGCACCACAATCCCTCGTTCGGCTACAACTCGCTGGAAGGTCTGGAGGAAGAAGATTGCGTGCAGGCCTTGGAGCAAATTCTATCCGAGCCCCTCGGCATGGGCGGCGACCCGCAGCGCTACTGGAAGATGCAGGACGACGGTATTCACGTGCTGGCCGTGGCACTCTATAGCCTGATGAAGCAGCAGCATTTTCCCGATGGCAAGGAAGCTTTTCCTGCCTTTCTTAACCGGATGATTCAGTCGGGGGCGTTATCCAATGGACGCATTGAAGAACTCAATCGAGCGTTCTTCGCGAACTGAACAGGTTCCTCTGGTTAAGACGCAGATAGCGGACGGCTACTTCTGCGGCGACTGCGGACTCGGCGGAGGAGCGTCCGGCTTCTTCTGGTCCGGATTCTGATCCGGAGGCTGCGGCGGTTTCTGATCCTTTTGATCCGATTTCGGAACCTCCTGCCCCTGATACAAAATCTTCACGCTCGACCCGAAGCGCTTGTAGTCCTGATACTTCACGATCTCACGAATGTGAATGTCGCCGGTGTTGAAGTGCAGGGTGTCATCGGCGCGAGTGTAGGTAGGGAACCAGTACTGGTTGTCGATCTGCTCGCGCCACGTAGTGAACTTCGGATAAAGGTGTTCTTCCTTGCCCTTCTTTTTTGTGTCGCGAATCTCCGGGACCGCCTGGCCGTAGGTCTTCACGATCTGGAAATCCCGATCATCCACCCAGATGCGTCCCTGGAAATAGCGTTTCTTGCCCACAATCTGTTTCGGAGCGATATCGAAAACGAAGCAGTGCAACGTATCTTCCTGCTGCTGGCCTATGTAGAGAATGTTGTATTCCGGAATTTCATCGGTGGTAAGCACAAAGGGCAGGCGGTTGCGAAAATCCTGAACGTCGCCTTCATCGAGCGAGAGCCCACCCTGCTCGAGAGACGATTGGGGCGCAAAAACCACGTTTTCGATGCGATGGCCCTTATCGTCGTAAAGCACGTCAAACACTTCGTGATACTCGCCCGTGACCGTGTCACCGTCGCGCGTCTGCACCTTGATGTCTTGCCGGTAGGTGTAATGGTCGCGCGCTTCCTTGAACAGTTTTTCCCGGGCCGCAAAACGCGTGATGATTTCTTCAGGGGTCGCACTCTTCGGGGGTGCGTTCTCGAGCGCACCTTCTTGTGCGGCAGCGGTCAGAGTGGCCAGCGCACACGCCAGCAGAAAGAGGATGACGAAAAACAGAGCGCTGCGGGACGCCAGTCTCATAGGTACAGTTTACTGGATTTGGGCGTTGCGTAGGGATGTCTGCGCACACTGCGGCAGCCCTCCCCCGACCTCTCTCCGCTCAGTGAGGTCAGGGTAAGGGCGCTGCAGTTCTGCCACTCAGTTGGATGCCGGAGGAGCAAAAGGGTTTGCCGGGGACGTCGTTTGCTTCGTCCTCGCCTCAGGGGTTGTCATCCTGAGCGGCGTTCTTGGCCGCGAAGGACCTCTGCAACTCGCCGGCAGTGCACAGCTCCTTCGCTTAGCATGACAGTGCTAAAAGCTAGAAGCGAGAAGCTTCCCCCTGCTAAACTCATCCGTTTGCCGAGGAGTCGTCCCATGCGCCGTTTCTTTCCTGCTTTTCTCGCTCTCATCGTTTTCACAATTCCCGCTATCGCGCAGGCCAAGCGCCCCTTCACCTTCGAAGACATGATGAAGCTCAAGCGCGTGGGCGAGCCTGAGGTTTCGCCGGACGGCAAGTGGGTGATCTTCAGCGTGGTCGACGTGGATCTCGAGGCCAACACCAAGACGCCGCACATCTGGATCGTGCCTACTGCCGGAGGTCAGGAAAGAGAGATCATTGCCGATCAGGACGCCGACCGCCCGCGCTGGTCGCCAGGCGGCAGGCACTTCGCCTTCGTTTCGACGAAAGAAGGTGGATCGCAAATCTGGGTCGCTGATTTTGACACGGCAGCCGGTACAGTAGCGGAGGTCCGCAAGCTCACTTCGATTGCCACTGAAGCGAGCGGCGAACTCTGGTCACCGGATGGAAACAGTATTTTATTCACCTCGGACGTCTTTCCGCAATGTGACGGCAAGCCCGCCGAAGAAGCCAGTTGCAATGCCAGAACACGTGAAGAGCAGGAAAAATCAAAGGTCAAGGCATTGACCTTCACCTCCCTGCTCTATCGCCATTGGAATGCTTACAAAGAGGGGACGCGCACCCACATCTTCGTAATCCCCGAGTTTTGTGCGCAGAAAGTTGCGCCCGGCTGTCCAGCCGGAGAAGCCCGCGACCTCACTCCCGGCGATTACGACTCACCCGTATTTTCGCTCGGCGGCCAGGATAACTACGCGTTCTCGCCCGATGGCCAGGAAATTTGCTACGCCTCGAATCACGATAAGAACCCGGCAGCCTCCACCAACAACGATCTGTGGATCGTAAAGTTTAATGTTGGCGTCATTTCAGGCCATAGCACCTATCCGCTTCCGGCCGAAAACATCACCGCCGACAATCCCGCCAGCGACTCGACGCCGCTCTATTCGCCTGACGGCCGCTACATCGCCTACCGCGCCCAGCAGCGTCCGGGATACGAGAGCGACCGCTTCCGGTTGATGCTGTACGACCGCAAGACGGGTGGGAAGAAGAATCTGACGGAGGATTTCGATGAATGGGTGGGTTCCTACATCTGGTCCAACGATTCAAAGCTTCTATACTTCGTATATGAAAATGCGGGATCAGCTGAGGTTCGATCCATCGCTATCGATCACCCCTTCAAGACAGCATCATCAGCAGAAGCAAACAAGCGAGGGTTTACCGGCTACGAGCCGTTATCAAAGTCAGGCCTGCTGACACTGCCATTTGGCTACCACGACGACTTGGCACTGGCCGCGGACGGAGACACGCTGTTGTTTACTCACATGTCTCTCAAGGCGCCGAACGAGATCTATAAGCTCGCAATAAGCAAAGTGCCGGGCCAAATAGAAGAGGCAATTACCCACTACAACGGCGCGATTTTCTCCTCCGTCGAAATGTCCCCGCTCGAATCCTTCTGGTTCACCGGCGCACACAACGATAAAGTCCAAGGCTTCCTGGTCAAGCCACCGAACTTCGACTCCAGCAAGAAATATCCCGTGAAGTTCCTCATCCACGGCGGGCCGCAGGGCGCCTGGGGAGACGACTGGAGCTACCGCTGGAATCCCGAGCTTTTTGCGGCTAATGGCTACGTGGTCATCATGATCAACTTCCACGGATCGACCGGCTACGGACAGAAGTTCATCGACGCCATCAACGGCGACTGGGGCGGCGCTCCATTTGAAGATCTGATGAAAGGCCTCGACTACGCAGAAGAGCATTACTCCTTTATTGATAAGACCCGGGAATGCGCGCTGGGTGCCAGCTACGGCGGATACATGGCCAACTGGATCCTCGGCCACACCAACCGCTTCAAGTGCATCGTCACGCACGATGGCATGTTCAACGCCGAATCCGCCTGGGGCACGACCGAAGAACTCTGGTTCAACGACTGGGAGTTCAAAGGCACTCCCTACGACAATCGAGCAAGCTATGAGAAATGGTCGCCGCACCAGTACGCCAAGAATTTCAAGACGCCGACCCTGGTGATCCACGACCAGCGCGACTATCGGCTCGATGTGAGCGAAGGGTTGCAGCTTTTCACCACGCTGCAGATGGAAGGCGTGCCGTCGAAGATGCTCTACTTCCCCGACGAAGGCCACTGGGTGCTGAAGCCGCAGAATTCGCAACTTTGGTACAAAACGGTGAACGACTGGGTGGATCAGTGGACGAAATGACTATAGATGGAAGATCAGGATACGAAGAAATAAGCG
>DATHOK010000116.1:0-13278 GCA_035484995.1 Verrucomicrobiia bacterium
GCTGTTTGGCATAGTTCGGCGGCTGCAGCGCACTTGGTGGATTTGGGGTGCCGTTGTCACTATAAGTTTCATGATTGTCCTTGTGCTGATTGCGCCGGTCTATATCGTTCCCATCTTCAACAAGGTCACGCGACTTGACGACCCCAAGGTGACGCAGCCGATTTTGAGCCTGGCCCGCGCCAATGGGATTCCCGCGCACGATGTCTTTGAGATCGACGCATCCCGGCAGTCCACGCGCATGAGCGCCAATGTGAGCGGCTTCGCGAGCACGATGAGAATCACGCTCAATGACAATTTGCTGCGCCGCGGATCGCCGGAAGAGATTCAGGCAGTCATGGGCCACGAGATGGGTCACTACGTCCTGCATCACATTTACAAAGACATTCTCTTTTTCGGGGTTGTCATCGTCGTTTTCTTCGCGCTGCTGCAGTGGTCGCTGAACTGGTCTCTGCAGCACTGGGGAGAGAAATGGAAGATCCGCGGCATCGGCGATACTGCCGTGCTGCCTCTCGCGCTCTTGCTGGCGTCCATCTTTGGTTTTTTCGTGACTCCAATCATCAACACCCAAACCCGCACCACTGAGGGCGAGGCTGATATGTATGGTTTGAACGCCAGTCGCCAGCCGGATGGTTTCGCTCAGGCGGCGATTCATCTCGGGGAATATCGCAAGATGAATCCGGGTCCGGTGGAGGAATGGATCTTTTTCGATCACCCGAGCGGCCGCAACCGGATCTACGCCGCCATGCGCTGGAAGGCGGAAAACCTCAAGCTGATGCGATGGCAGGCCAGCTCTGAAGCCGCATGCGGATCGTCGCCTTCCGACCAGAAGTGACTGAATCGCCGACGCCGTAATCTCGTTTATTACCTGTTCTTATACCGCTCGTACACGGCCCGTTCGTAATGCTGGTTCGCCGTCTAATTGCGAATAGCATTTACTGAAGCGGCCCGGCTGATTGCCGGTCGCGCGGGAGGGCATTCCCATGGGCACAAAGTGCAAGCTCATTATCGTTCTGACGGCGATAGCTTGCCTGTTTGCGGGCAGCGCCAGCAGCCAGGATTCGCCGTCACTCGGTGACCTCGCGCGCCAGCAACGCCAGCAGAAGGAACAGTCAAAAACCGCGCCGGGCAAGGATGCCAAAGCGTCCAAGGTCATCACCAACGAAGAGATTCCCGAGCATGCAGGGCCAGCAAGTGCAACTGCGGCCGGCAGTCCGGCGAGCCAGAGCTCATTGCCCGCGCCTTCAGACGGACCAAAGCAGCCGGCCGAGCACGTGAAGTCCCAGATTCTCGCGCAGAAAAACCAGATCGCCACCCTGCAGGGCCAGGTGGATGAACTCAACGAGTCGATCCGCTTCGCTCCAGCCAACTGTGTTGAAAATTGCGTGGGCTGGAACGAGCGCCAGAGGGAAAAACAGGAGCGCGTAGAACGGATGCAAGCTCAGCTGGAAGAAGAGAAGAGGCGTTTGGAAGACATGCAGGATTCCGCCCGTAAGCAGGGCTTCGGCAGTTCGGTGTACGATCCGTAGCCGCAAGTCCTGCTGCGAAACATCTTTTCGGCTTCCTTCAAACCGCGCAGCATGCGAAATTAGTGGAATGGCGTTGGTTGTTCGTCCCTCACGCATTCATTCGGTTGGCGTCTTCACTACCTCGCCCGTCCGCAAAGGCGCGCGCATAGTTGAGTATGCAGGTCCGCGCATCACTCCACAGGAGGCTGACCGGCTATACGACGGCGCGTCTCGAACCTATCTCTACGGTCTGGAAGATGGCAAGACGATCATCGATGGCGAGGGGCTGGGTGCTTACCTGAATCATTCCTGCGATCCCAACTGTGAGATCGATGAAATCAAGGGCCGTGCCTGGATTTTTGCGCTGCGCGACATCACTGCCGGCGAAGAGCTGCTCTGGGATTACAACCTCTACGATGACGAAGCGCCCGCGCCCTGCCACTGCGGCTCTCCCAAGTGCCGCGGCACGATGTATTCCCGCGAGTGGATGGCTAGGATGCGGCGCAAGGCACGCGGAAAACAATCGAGGCAGCAACCCAGACGAACGGCGAAGAGCAACGGCCGCGACTAAGCTTTTTCCGGCGCTTTCCCGCGTTCCCGCCAGCCCTCAATAATCAGATACAGCACAGGTATGAAGAAGAGATTAAGAATGGTCGACATGATCATGCCGCCGAACACGGTTGTGCCTACCGAATGACGGCCATTCTCGCCGGCCCCGGTGGCGAATACCAAGGGCACGACTCCGAGGATGAAGGCCAGCGAAGTCATCAGAATCGGCCGCAAACGAATTGTCGCTGCCTGGATTGCGGATTCCAGCAGCGGAACCCCGCGATGTCGAAGCTGCTCGGCGAATTCCACGATCAGAATCGCGTTCTTGCTGGAAAGTCCGACGAGCATCACCAGGCCTACCTGGCAGAAGACGTCATTCTGCAAGCTGCGTATCCACTGCGCTCCCAGAGCGCCCAGCAGAGCCATAGGAACGGCCAGCAATACGATGAAAGGAAGCACAAAACTTTCATATTGAGCTGAGAGGGTCAGGTAGACGACCAGCGTGCCCAATCCAAAAAGAATCAGCGTAACTCCACCCGACTGCAGTTCTTCGAGCGATAGCCCCGTCCAACTGTAGCTGAAGCCCTGTGGCATCTTCTTGGCCAAATCGTCCATGGCCACAATCGCCTGGCCGGAGCTATAACCGCGTGAGGCAGAGCCATCGATTTCCGCCGAGCGGAACAGGTTGTAATGGCTGATTACTTGCGGTGTTGTGGTTTGCGTAGTGCTGATCAGATTGTCCAGCGGCACCATCGCTGCGTTGTCGGAACGGACGTAGAACTGGTTCATTTCCTGCGCTTGAGAACGGAACTGTTTGTCGGCCTGCACATAGACGCGATACGAGCGGTTATTGAAATCAAAGTCGTTTACATAGGAAGAACCCATGTACACGCTAAGCGTGTCGGTGATTTGCGACAGCGGCACATGCAGGCTCTTCGCTTTCTCACGATCAATGGTTATCAGATACTGCGGATCGTTAGCGGTGAACGGCGTGTAGAGTCCCACGAGATCCTTGCGGGCTCCGGCCTGCCGGATGATGTCGTGCGTCGTGTTCGACAGCTCCTCGAGAGTGTGCGCACCCTGGTCTTGTACAACGAATTGAAAGCCGCCGAATTGGCCAAGGCCATTGATGGCCGGTGGCAGCGTGGCAAAGACAATAGCGCCTTGAATCCCGAACAAGCGTGGGCGCACTCGATTCAGAATCGCCGTGGCGCTGTGCTGTTCCCCCTTGCGTTTCGAGTAAGGTTTCAGGGGGACGAAAATCAATCCCTGATTTGCCGAAGCTCCGGCAAAACTGAAGCCGGCGATGGAAAACGTGCCTTCCAGCTCCGGTATATCGGCCAGCATATGTGAAACCTGCGTCCCGATATCAGACGTATACTCGAGCGAAGCGCCGGGCGGCGCCTGAATGACGATAATCAAATAACCCTGGTCTTCGTCGGGCACGAAGCCCGAAGGCACATGGGTAAAGACAAAATAAGTCAGTCCCAGGCCAGCGAAAAACAGCACCACCATCGCCACCTTGTGTTTCAGTACGTGATGCAGCAAGGCGCGGTACCCACGGGTGAGGGCAACAATGCCGTCGTCAAACTTTCTCAGCCACCACCACTTTTGGCGGTGGCCGCCGCGCAGAAAAATCGCCGCTAGCGCAGGAGCGAGAGTGAGCGCGTTGAAGGCGGAAATGGCGATCGAAAATGCGATGGTCAGCGCAAACTGGCGAAACAGAATCCCGGTCGTCCCGGGAAAGAAGGCAACGGGCACAAACACGGCGATCAGCACCAACGACGTGGCGATGACGGCGCTGGTGATTTCGCCGGTGGCCGCTGCTGCTGCCTTGCTCGAGTCGTGCTCGCCGTCCGCAATATGGCGCTCAATGTTTTCGATCACCACGATGGCGTCGTCAACGACCAGGCCGGTGGCGAGTGTAATGCCGAACAGCGTCAACGTGTTGATGGAGAAACCGAGTAACTTCACAAAGATGAAAGTCCCGATGAGCGAGACCGGAGTAGCGATGAAGTGAATCATCGTCGTCCTCCAATCGCCGAGGAAGATAAAGATCACCAGGATGACTAGGCCGATCGCCAACCCTACCGTGAAAGCCACGTCGCGTATGGATTCGCCCACGGCATCCGTGGTGTCGAACGCTACATGAGCCTTCATTCCCGGCGGAAAGCTCTTCGCCAGCCGGTTTAATTCCGCAATGGCCCGGCGGTCGACATCGAGCGCATTCGCCGTCGAAAGCTGAGTCACGCCAAGCCCGATCGCCTGTTGCCCGTTGTACGTAATCTTGTTGCCATAGCTCTCTGAACCCAATTCAGCCCGGCCCACATCTCTCAGGCGAACCAGCGTCCCATCGGAGTTGGTCTTCAGAATGATGTTCTCGAACTGGGAGGTCTCGCTCAGGCGCCCGACCGCGCGCACGCTGATCTGATATTGCTGCCCGGCGATGGCAGGTTGTTGGCCGACCTGACCGGCCGCGACTTCCACATTCTGTTCCGAGAGCGCGTTCACCACGTCGGGCGCAGTCAGTCCGCGACCCGCCATGCGTCCCGGATCGAGCCACAGTCGCATCGAGTACTTGCCCTCGCCGAAGACGATCACATCAGCGACGCCGGGGATGCGCTTGAGCGCGTCCCGAACGTATACATCGACGTAGTTGCTCATGAACAGCGGGGTATAACGGTCGTTGTCGGCGGTGATCGCCGCGCCGAATACAAAATTCTGTGATGTCTTGGCGGTCGTGATGCCGACGGCCTTCACCGCGGCGGGAAGCCTGCCCTGCGCGGTGTTCACCCGGTTCTGGATGTCGACAGTGGCCAGGTCAGGATTGCGCGTGAGGTCGAATGTGACAAGAATGCTGCTGGTGCCATCGTTGCCGCTGGTCGAGGTCATGTACTTCATTCCCTCGGCGCCGTTGATTTCCTGCTCCAGTGGGATGGTGACCGCGCTCTCAACGGTCTGCGCGCTCGCGCCGATATAAGAACTGGTCACACCGACTTGCGGCGGAGCCAGATCGGGGAACTGCGCGATGGGCAGCGTGGGAATCACGGCCGTGCCCGCCAGAACGATCAGCAGCGCGCAAACCGAGGCAAACACCGGTCGATGGATAAAGAACTCAACGAACATAGAGGATCGGCTTTCGGGCTTCAGCCCAACCGCATGCAATCAATTAATGGTTTGAAAACGCGACTCAGGAGCCGAAGCCCGAAAGCCCGGCCTTTAACTGTGCGGAATCACTGGCGCACCATCCAGCAGAAACTGGGTTCCGGAAACAATCACTTTGTCACCGGGCTTGATGCCGTCCTGCACTTCATAATCATTCCCCACCGTCTGCCCAATCTTCAGCGCCTTCTGACGCGCCACGTACGAACCGCCGGTCTGGGGCTCGGCTACGAAGGCAAAGTACTCTCCCGCTAGCCGCGATACGGCCAGGATGGGAACCTGCGGGTTCTGGTGAGTTCCCCACACAACGCGTGCCCGGATGAATTCCGACTGTCGCAGCGCGTCGTTGCGGTTAGCGATGCGAGCCTTTACCAGCACGGTCTGGGTGGTGTTATCCACCTCCGGGGAGATGAAGCTGATGCGGCTGTCTGCCACGACCTTGCCGTCGCCGTTCAGCACCTGCACCGGCAAGTTCATCTTGAGTTGCGAAGAATGTTCAATCGGAACGTATACGTAGATTTCGAGACTCCCCGGCTTGTCCACGGTGGTAAGTTGCGTCGTCACCGCAACCCGGTCGCCCACGCGCACCGGAATATCTCCCACAATTCCGCCCCAGGGTGCCACGACTTTGTAGTAATGCAGTTGGACTTCCTGTTCGCGCACTTGAGCATCCAGCGAGTCCATTTGAGCCTGTGCCGCATCCATCGCGGATTTCGCCTGATCAAGATCCTGCTTGCTCACCACGCCCGCCGAATACAGTCCCTGAGCGCGCTCATACTGCTGCTTCGTCCAGTTCAGGTTCGCCTGCTGCGCCGCTCGCGAGCTTTCCTGGCTCTTGACCGTGGCCTGCTGCTTGAGGGGATCGATTTCCATCAGCGGCGCGCCGGCCTCGACGGCCTCGCCGGAATGCACGTAGATTCCAGTAACCTGCCCTTCGACCTGCGGCATAATCACCGCCGAATCGCGCGACTTTAGCGTGGCCACATACTCGGTGGCGTCGTTGACCGGGGTGGCTTTCGCCTCTTGCACCTTGACTGGCATTCCAGCCGGCCCCTCGGCGTGAGCATTCTGCGTGGTGTTACTCGAGCAAGCCAGCGTCACCCCGCTGGCCACCAGTGCGACCAGTAGAGGACTTTGGGCCAGGTAAACTTGAATTCTATTGAACATAAGTTTCCCACTTACTCACTACTTGATGAAGAATACTAGAACCCTGATTCGAACTTCCAGGGGGCGGACTTGCCCACCTTCAATCCCTGATTAGTCGCGGACTCAGCCTCCGTGTTTAGGCGTCGATTAAAAGATTCGGGTGGGGCTCGTCCGGACGCAAAATAATCTGGGCCTGCCGGTGAAGAAATAGGGAAGAACCAGCTTTGACGAGTTTAACATCCTCAACATTAGAATCGTCTTACTCTTTCTACTACATTGTTCCTGCGGGGTGGAGGTGCTCCCAGTCAGTTCAAATGCCCCCTGGATTTCGAACCGCTCCTGGCTACGGCCTTGCCTTTGGCGGCATTACTTGATGGCTGAAAAATCTGTCGGACGCATACGGGTCACATCGACTTTCTCCACCGTTTTTTCAGCCTGCTCGGCCTTTATGACGTCCTGAAATTCCGGGTCGGCAACCATTGCGTCCCAGTTCTTTTTCTCTTCCTCGTGGCTGGAGCTAGCGGCGATCCAAATCAATGAGTTGGCAGAAGGGTCCTCGGCTACCCAGTAACCCACAACCTTCAAGTTGTGCCGGTCAAGTATCTTGGAAGTCTTGTCGCGAAACCGGGACTCCAGCGCCGGCAACTTGCCTGGCAAGGCGTGATAAACCCGAAGCTCGAATACCCGGCTGCTATCAGCCTTAACTGCGTTGGCATGAAGCAACCAGCCGGTGATTAGCGATCCAGCGGAGAGGGCGACCAAGGCGGTAGCGCCAGCGGTGAACCATCTCGATTTCCAGAAGTTGAGTGTCATGGCCGTTCTCCTCGTAATGTAGTGAGAATTTGCATTCCCGGTCTCGCTGCTTTCTTTAAGGTTGCCGATCCGTCAGCACGCGGGTTTGCTCGTTGCGAAACACCGCCGGAGTGAGCAACACCGACAGAGGCCCCAGAGTGAGAAATCCAAACTGATACCACCACGGTACCGGTATTGTGCAGACCTTTAACACGATCGAAACGGCAACCGTAATCATCGCCATCAATGCGAGAAATATCGTTGCGCCGGGACGAATTCGCGCCGCAATGCAACCGCTGATTGAAGTGGTCGCGAGAAAAACTACCGGCGCAAGAACGACTTCTGTCATTGGCCGTGGGGCAACGAACTTCGAGATGGCCAAGTCGGCTGCAAGCTTGAGCGTTCCCATGACGATGTACACGCCTATAGCGATGCTGACGCTGATAAGCCAATCCCGTCGGAGCCAGGACCACATCATCGACGGGACAGAACGCCAGGCTTGACTCCAAAACCATCGTGAGGCGGTGAAAGGCGAAGCGGATTCGGCGCGAAGAGTGTATTCCTCGATCAGGTCGCCCAGCATAGCTTCTCGATACGGTACCGGTATGACGGATTCGAGAAGCCAGCACGCAAAAGCAGGGGGTGAATTGCGCTTCATATGCCCTCCCAGCGGCTCTTTAAGCCGGCCGACATGCTGCGAATGGTTTCCTCGGATACTTGAAGCGCCCTTTTGCCGGCAGCCTCGACGCGAAATAACCGTTTCGCCCGCCCTCCACGTTCCGGGGTCGGCTCGCCGGTGAACGAACTGACATATCCCTTCGCTTCGAGCCGCTCCAACGTTGCATATACTGCGCCGATCGAGATGTTGCGGCCGGTACGATCTTCAATCTCGCGTCGCACGATCATTCCATGGGCGCTTCCATCCAGACGTGCCAGCGCTAGCAGGACTATGTGCTCCAGAGATCCGAGAAGTTCGCCACGTTTCATTTGTTTTGCAACATAGAACAAATAACCAAAGACGTCAAGTGGAAAAACATCTGATTCCGCGAGTCTGCTAGATTATCCGGTATGTCATCGCTGCTCACCCAGCCTGCCCGCAGCTTCGCCAGCGACAACAACGCCGGTGTTCATCCTGAGATTCTCGAAGCCATTACCCGCGCCAATCAGGGCCACGTAGTCGCCTACGGAGACGATCCCTACACCAGGTCAGCGGTGAATAGGTTTGAGGAGCATTTCGGACCCGACATCGCAGTTTTCTTCACCTTCAACGGCACCGGCGCCAATGTGCTGGGGCTCCAGGCCCTGACCCGGTCCTTTCAGTCGATCCTGTGCAGTGACTATGCCCACATCTACTGTGACGAATGCGGTGCGCCGGAGAAACACACCGGCTGCAAGCTGATTCCGTTGCCCCATCAGGACGGCAAGATCACGCTCGACTCCGTTCGCCACGCCTACCACGGCATTGGCGATCAACACCACTCTCAGCCCCGCGTCATCTCGATTACGCAATGCACCGAGATGGGCACGGTCTATCAGCCGAGGGAGATTCAGGCACTCGCAGGTTTCGCTCACGAACACGACATGTTCCTGCATGTGGACGGCGCGCGCATCGCCAACGCCGCCGCGTCGCTCGGCCAGACGCTGCGCCAGGCTACTCGCGATCTGGGCGTTGATGTGCTCTCTTTCGGCGGCACCAAGAATGGGATCCTCGGCGGCGAAGCGGTAGTGTTCTTCCATCCCGAACTCAGCCGCGACTTCCTCTACCTGCGCAAGCAGAACATGCAACTGGCCTCAAAGATGCGTTTCATCTCGGCGCAATTCGAGGCTCTTCTGACCAACGACCTCTGGCGGCGCAGCGCCGAACACGCCAACCGGATGGCTCGCCTGCTGGAAAAGGAAGTCGGACGCATTCCTGAAGTCAAAGTTGTGTGGAAGGTCGAGGCCAACGGCGTCTTCGTCCAGATCCCGCGTGCAGCGATCGAAAAGATCAAGCTGCATTACTTTTTCTATATGTGGATCGAGGAGGAATCGATCGTGCGCTGGATGTGCTCCTTCGACACCACCGAGGACGATATCCACAAGTTTGCCAAGGTGGTAGCCGAAGCGGTGAAGGGGTGACCGACGGTGCTCACGTTCTCGCTTACTGATTGCTTTTTGACAGGTTTTTTAATAGATTGACCGCATTGCCGCGCTGCGTGAGCATTCGATCCGAGTTGCTTAACCCTAGGAGTAGTGGATGAACCGGAAGTGGTTTAGCATCATCGCCCTGATCGCCGTCGCGACATTCTTCTTGAGCCTTTCCAGTTGTGGCTTCAATCAGCATCTGGTGTCAATTCAGGTCGTGCCTCCCGGCGTGACTTTCGACTCCGTCGGATCGAGCATCGTGTTTCAGGCCATGGGTACGTACGAGCATCCGCCGGAAACCAAGAACATTACCAATCTCGTGACGTGGTCGGTCGATTCGCAGAATCTGGTCTCGATCACCGACACGAGCCTGGTGACTGCGGTCA
Source organism: Verrucomicrobiia bacterium (assembly GCA_035484995.1). Taxonomy (GTDB): domain Bacteria; phylum Acidobacteriota; class Terriglobia; order Terriglobales; family Acidobacteriaceae; genus Sulfotelmatobacter. The sequence continues at coordinate 9,665 of DATHOK010000116.1, forward strand.
GCATCTGCGGCAGCGGGAACCTGTATGCAAGTTATTACGACAGTCCGAACGAAGTCACCGGCAGCGCATTCATTACTGGGGGCGGCGCCGGCACGGCGGCTTGCAACCAAGCCGTCTTGACCGTAGACGTTGTGGGAGCGGGAAGCGTAACCGATTCCACCGGGGCCATCAACTGCGGCACAGCCGGCACAACCTGCTCGGCTGATTACGCTCTCGGTAGCACGATCGGGCTCACGGCTACTCCAGGTGCATCGCTTATTAGTTGGCAAGGCTGCAGTAGCATTAACGGCAACACGTGCACAGTCGTGCTGAATTTTGACACCACCGTGACCGCGACCTTCCAATAAAACTCAATTAATTCATGTCCCCGAGCAACTTTCCCAGCGTGGGTTTGTGCTTTTCCTGTTTCTTGTTTTTGTGCGGAACTATCTTCTCAGCGGGCGGCGCGCCCATGCGCTCCCGCGCCAGCTCCTTCACGGCCTGCACCGCGCGAAATCGCTTTACTTTTTTCTTGCGCGCCATTTTCCCGTGTACCCCGACCCCCATGTTGCCATAGCCTGTACGCCGCGAACATGCAATAATCGTGTTTCATGGAAGAACGCGATTTTTTCGACGAGAGCACCCAAAAGAAGATGGCAACCCTGAACTGTCCGCATTGCCATCAGCCCGCAGAATACGAAGTCACCTGGGTGGTGCGCACCAAGAAACGCCAGCTCGCCGGACGCGCCGACGACCGCGACCGCGCCCGCTTCGCCAAAGCCCGCTCCTACATGCTGCGCAAAGACGATCTCATGGCCTGCAAGAACATGCGCTGCCGCAAACGCTTCGAGATCTCGGGAGTACAGTCGGTGGTCTTTACGGAATAATGCGACGCATCGTCACGCAGACCTTGGCTGTTCGGCGATCAGCAGTTAGCCGGCCGTCTGTACAGTGACAGTGTCATCCTGAGCGGAGCCGTTTTTCAGGCGTAGTGAAGGATCTCCCGCTCAACCAGCCCAACGCGCAAGCCTAACTGCACCTCCACCGTTGGCGAATGCCAAGTGCTAATTCCCGATTGCTCATTTATACTGGCAAGTTTCCCGTAGCTCCGGGAAGCTACAAGCTAAGGAGTCATGTTTGAAAGTCCTGGTCTGCATGAAGCAGGTGCCGCAGAAAGATGCGCCCCTCAAGCTGAACGAAACCGCCGCGTGGGTCCGCGACGACGTTTCCTATGAAGTGAACGAGCCCGATGCATTCGCGCTCGAGGAATCGCTGCGCCAGAAAGAAAAGCACGGCGGAGAAGTTGTGGTCATCACTTCCGGCCCGGCCCGCTCGCAACAGGTGTTGCGAGAGGCTCTGGCGAAGGGCGCCGACCGAGCCATCCATCTAGAAGACAATGCCTTCGTCGGCCTCGACGCATTCAATACCGCCAAGGCCTTCGCCGCTGCCATCAAAGACGAAAAATTCGATCTGATCTTCACCGGCCTGCAATCCGACGACTACGGCTACGCGCAAACCGGCGTAATCCTGGCTGAATTGCTGGGCTGGCCTCACGCCACCATCATCATGCAAATTGAAAAAACCGACGCCGGCATCCGGGTGAAGCGCGAACTCGAAGCTGGATTCTTCCAGTTCGTCGACATGCCGCTGCCCGCCGTACTGACGATTCAATCCGGCATCAACAAACTGCGCTACGCCACGTTGATCGGCATCAAGCAGGCGAAGAACAAGCCCATCCGCAAGGTGGCGCTGGCGGAAGTGCAGTCGGCGATCGGCGAGAACCTGCAGAAAATCGAACGCCTCTACGTGCCGCAGAAAACAAAAAAGACCGAGCACATAGAAGGCACGCCGGCCGAAATCGCGAAAAAGCTAGTGGACAAACTGCGCAACGAACTGCGCGTGTTGTGACAACTCGTGTGGGGACGGGCGCCTTCGCGAGTCTGCCCTGAGCGAAGTCGAAGGGTCCACCGAGCAAAGCGAGGCGGTCTTAACCGAGAACTGAGAACTGCTTTTATGCCCGATACTATCTTAGTAGTTGTCGAACAACGCGAAGGCAAACTCAACCGCGTCTCCTGGGAGACGATTACCGCCGCCCAGGCCATAGCCGCCGCCACCGGTTGGACTCTCGAAGCCGCTGTTGTCGGAAGCAAAGCGTCCGCCTTAGCTTCTGAAGTCGCTGCCAAGAAGGTTGCGAAAGTCTACGCCGTCGAATCAGCGAAGCTTGAGCCCTACACACCTGACGCATTCGCTGCCGGGCTGAAACAGTTTCTTGCGACAAAGCAGCCGAAGCTCGTGCTCATGCCACACACCTACCAGGTGCGCGACTTCATTCCCAAGCTCGCCACTGCCATGGGACGCACCGTCATCAGCGACTGCATCGGCTTCAAGCATGAAAACGGAAAACTCGTTTTCACCCGCCAGATGTTCCAGGGCAAGTTCACTGCCGACGTCAGTTTCGCCTCGGACGCTCCATGGTTCGTCACCTTCCAGAACGGAGCGTTCCGTGGAGACCAGGCGGAAGCCGGCGCAAGCGCCGCTCCGATAGAAACAGTGAGCGTCGACATTGCCGACGGAGTGGTCCGCACAAAACCGCAGGAAGTTTTTAAAGAAGTCAAACAGGCCGTCGACCTGACGCAAGCCGAAATCATCGTCTCGGTCGGCCGCGGCATCAAGGAACAGAAAAACATCGAAATGGCCAAGCAGCTTGCCGACGCCCTCGGCGGAGAAATCGCCGCTTCCCGCCCCATCTGCGATTCCGGATGGCTCCCCATGGATCGTCAAGTCGGCTCCTCGGGACAGACGGTCGCGCCAAAACTTTACCTCGCCCTCGGCATCAGTGGCGCCATTCAGCACATAGTCGGCATGAAAGGCGCTCGCGCCATCATCGCCGTGAACAAAGATTCCGAAGCCCCGATCTTCGAAATCGCCGACTACGCCGTAGTCGCGAATCTCTTCGACATCGTTCCGCCGCTGATTGAGGAGGTAAAGAAGGCGAAGGCGGGAAGCTAAACCTCATCGCCACGGATTCACACAGATCAACGCGCATAAATCCCGGAAGAAAATTGGAACGCTCAGAGAAAAAGATGAAGAAGTGATCCGTGTGAATCCGTGAAAATCCGTGGCTAATCTCCCGCCGCCTTCTTCCCAATCGCCGCCGCCGCGATCTGCGCCACGTCCAGCAACTCCGGAGGCGTGGCCGTGGCGGCCGCCAATCCATCGCGCAGCATCGAGTTGCAGAACGGACATGCCGCCGCCACCACGCTTGCGCCCGTCGCGACCAACTCCTGAGCCCGCTCCAGATTGACGCGCTTGCCAGTCTCTTCGCCCAGGAACATCAATCCGCCGCCCCCTCCGCAGCAGAAGCCGCGTTCGCGCGCCCGCGGCGGCTCCACGACTTGCCCATACCGCGCAATCACCTCGCGCGGTTCGTCATACACGCCGCGATATCGTCCCAGATAACACGCGTCGTGAAACACCATGCTCTTCTGCTCCTCGCCGCCCAGCGGCAACTTGTCCTGAAAACGCGCCAGCAACTCGCTATGGTGTTCGATGTCTACATTGCCGCCATGTTCTTTCCAGTCCACGCCGATGGTGCGCACGCAATGCGGGCAGATGGAAACCATCTTCTTTACTCC
>DATHOK010000117.1:0-5249 GCA_035484995.1 Verrucomicrobiia bacterium
GTCCGGGGTTCTGGGACCTGGATCTGGCTCTGCTGAAGGACTTCAAGATGCCTTGGGAGGGCCACAAAATACAGTTCCGCACGGACGCCATCAACGTGTTCAATCACACCAACTTCAGCAATCCAGGAGCAAACCTCCTGATTCCGGCTACTTTCGGCAACATCACCTCAGACGTGAATGGACCCCGCGTATTGCAGTTGGGTCTGCGTTACTTGTTCTAGAACACGGTGCCGCGGTTTGATTTCTGGCGGCAAGTCATCCAGAAAGGGCCGGCCAAAAGGCCGGCCCTATTTTTGTTCCGTCGGCTATCCCCGCGCCAGTCCTACTTGCCAAACATCGGGTAGTGACTAGCCGCGCCCATGAAGAACAGCATAACCACTGACAGGAAAGCGTTGGCTCGCGAGGCCAGGAAGGCCTGGCGCGCCATAGCTTTGGCTTTGTCGGGGATGGGCGTGCCGTTGGTGGCGTTGTCGCGGGTCCACTGAATCAGGCGCTTTTGGATGCGCCAGATTACTCCCCAGACGTTGAGTAGCATGACCCAGCCGATGCCGCCGCCGATGCCGATCGCGAGCAGCCGATTGCTCTCCCAACCGTGGCTGTTGAGACTCAGGAAGAGCCACGCTGCGACCGCGACGACCACGGCGTAGACCACTCCGACGAATGCGCCTTTGTCAAAGATTCCCTTGCCGGGGATGAGGCAGGCATAGAGCACTCCCCAGACAATCGTCCAGATCAGAAAGAAGCTACCCATCACCGGGCCGCTTGAGCCGCCTCCGTTCTGGGCATCGACCGCGACGACTTTTCCCCAATAGATCAGGCCGGCGAGCACGGTCAGCGCTGCCGACATGCGGAACCACCACAGGGCGCGCGTCATCAGCGCGGGCATGACTTTGCCCTTGGTGGTGGCATCGAGTTCCTTCATCACGGGGACATTCACCAGGTTAAAGAAATAGAGAAGACCGATCCACGTGATGCCGGCGAGAAAGTGGATCCAGCGAACCAACATGAGGAAGTTGGTGTTGAAGTCGCGGGGGAAGTTGATTTGAGGTGCGAGGAAAGTTGCTAGAGCGGCGCTTGCCATGATGCCTCCTAAGATTTCGCAGAAACCTTTGCCTATGCGCGGGTCGAATCGCCCACGCCGGGGATTGTACACAACGGCCGGGGAGATGGGAGGAAGAAGAGCTGGCAAACCTTCACGCAGTGAAAGAAAACCAGTTTCCACAGATTCCCGGTTGAAAAGCGCGGGGGGACGCCGTATGGTACTCGCAGCTATCTGCCAGGCGGCGAAGCCTCGGGAAACCGTGGCGGCGAAGAGGCAGGCTAACCCCCCGTGTTCCTAGTGCGGAAGACCAGTGCGGGAAGACCAGTGCTGGAAGGCCGCAAGGAACATGCTGTTGCGATGAACTTGCCCGGAAGACTGCGGACCGGGCAGGTTGGCGTGTTGGAGTTCAAAGAACCTAAGGAGATCGGCTATGGAAAGCAGCAAGCCGGCGCAGAACATCCAGGATTCCTTCCTGAACACGGCCCGCAAGGAGCGATTGAACATCACCATCTACCTGCTGAGCGGAGTGAAGTTGACGGGCCGAATTCGTTCCTTTGACAAGTATTCCGTGGTGCTGGAGGCCAGCGGACAAGAACAATTGATCTTCAAGCACGCCATCTCGACCGTGGTGATGGGACGAACCGGGTCGCATGTGGCGCACCTGGCGCATCCTGATGCGAAGGCCGTGGGCGCGTCCGGGGCGGCGGCGTCATCGTCGGCGGGGCCGGCAGTGGTCCCGACGGTGAGCGCCTCGGGCACCGAAGGGTAAGGCGTTTTCGGCTTGCGCAGTTCTCATCCCAAGAAGACCCGCGATGGGGCATCCGGAGCGAGACGTGTGCCTCTCGGCGCAGAGCCGCCTCGCAACAATAATGAAAACTTGGAGGAACGCGCGTTCCTGGTGGGCATTGATGTGCGTACGCGCGGACGCAGCGCCCGGGGCACGGTTACCCCACAGGCACAGGCAGCCCGGGATGCAGCGTCCGCTGCACCTGCCGCTGGTGCAAAGCTGCAGAGTTCATCCGTTACCAACAAGCCGAGTATTCCCGAGTTTGACGCGGAAGAATCGCTGGCGGAGCTACGCACACTGGCGGGGAGCGCGGGTGCGAAGGTTGTCGGCGAAATTCTGCAGCGTCGTGACCGGCCTGATCCCGCGACTTTAATCGGTGCGGGCAAGCTCGAGGAAATTGCGGGCGCGGCGGCGTCTGTGAATGCCGATCTGCTTCTCTTCGATCACGACCTGAGCGCTTCGCAGCAGCGCAACATTGAAAAGATTGTTCACCGGCGGGTGATCGACCGCACGCAGCTCATCCTCGACATTTTTGCCCGGCACGCGCGCACCCGGGAAGGACAGTTGCAGGTTGAACTGGCGCAGCTGCAATATCTGCTGCCGCGCCTCGCGGGGCGCGGCGTGGAAATGTCGCAACTTGGCGGTGGCATCGGAACGCGCGGTCCTGGTGAAACGCAGCTTGAAACCGACCGGCGGAAAATTGCCCGGCGGGTGCGGCACGTGGAGCAGCAACTGGAAAACGTGCGCCGCATCCGGGCGCAGCAGCGCCAGCGGCGGGAATCGGCTCCGGTGGCGACTGTGGCACTGGTGGGATATACCAACGCGGGGAAATCGACTCTGTTCAATGCGCTGACCCGGGCCGCGGTGCTGGCTTCGCCGCGTATGTTTGCCACACTCGATCCTACGATTCGAGGCGTGGTGCTGCCTTCGAAGCGCAAGATCCTGATGTCAGACACGGTGGGATTCATTCGCAGCCTGCCCCACACCTTGGTATCGGCGTTTCGCGCCACGCTCGAGGAAGTGCAGCGGGCGTCTCTGATCCTGCATGTCTCCGATGCCAGCAGCCGGCTTTCCGCCGAGCAGGACGCGCAGGTGGAGATTGTCCTGAAAGAGCTGGAAGTGGAGAAGAAGCCGCGGCTGCGGGTGATGAACAAAGTCGATCTGCTCGACGGAGAAGTCGCAGAGACTTTGATGAATGACTCCTTGCGGGATGACTTGAACACAGTTTACGTGTCAGCGGCCGAGGGAACAGGGCTGGATCGACTGCTTGCGCGCATTGACGCCATGATTGAGGAAGACCCGGTCAGCCGCGTGCATCTCCGCGTGCCGCAGAAAGAAGGGAAGACGCTGGCCTTGCTCGAAGCCAAGTCGCGGATTTATTCGCGGGCGTACAAGGATGGCGCGGTGGAATTGGAAGTGGAGGCGCCCGAGTCGGTGGTGCGGAGAGTGAGGGAGTGGGTGGTGAACGTGCGCAATTTAAATGGGCCGGCAACCAAGAAGCGGTGACATTCCTTGGCTATCGGCCCATTCGATCCTGAATTGGATCGGAGGTGATAGTTCAATGCTAATCCTCTTTACGGGGAAGTCAAGGATTAGTTGCAGGTTTCTGCATAGCCCGCCAAATCAGGCCTTTTCCAGCGGAATTCGCCCGTTCTGAGACCTTGCCGTCGCCTCGAAAATCGCATGAAGGTCAAGCCTTTGCGTTGACATAAACTGCTGCGGACGTTAGACTTAACAGTTTTCACAGCCCTCATTTTCCTGTATAGCCGCAAGCGATGGATCAAACGTTACGACAACTGGGCGAATTACTGCTTGGGTCCATACCCACCGTAATTCTTCTCGCGCTCCTCTATGCGCTCTACGCAACGATTGTGCACAAGCCGTTGCGGCGGGTGCTGGAGGAGCGGCGCAGCAAGACGGAAGGTGCGGTCGAGAAGTCGCGGGCTGACATTGCCGCAGCCGAGGCCCGCACGTCAGAATACGAGCAGCGGCTGCGCGAGGCGCGGGCGACCGTATTCCGCGCGCAGGAGGCTCGTCGCAAGGCCGCTCTGGATGCGCGGACTGCGGCGCTGAATGAAGCTCGCACCAAAGCTCAGGCGCAAGTGCAGGCTGCGAAGGTTGACATCCAGAAGGATCGAGACGCGGCGCAGAGTGGTTTGCAGAAGGAAGTGCAGGCCCTGGCAGCGGAGATCATGCGGCGCGTACTGGAGCCAGCCGGATTAGGTCGTTGAAGATTAAGCGCGCGATGCTGAGGGTTACGATTCTGGATTCGAAGAATATGGTTTCCGTAAAAAAGATTGTCCGTGCAGCCTTGCTGGCAATACTCGCTTTGAGTTTCTCCGGAGCGATGGGATCGCTGCGCGGACAGGAGCAGACGGCCACGCCACAGAAGCAGAAATCCCAGCCCTCGAAGGAGCGGGGCGTCGCCCAGCAACTGGTGCACGAGACCCGGGAAGCCGCCGGTGAAGAAAAAGACGAGACCGCCGAATTTAAGCAGTCGGCATCGGTAAGACTGATTGCGAAGTGGACCGGGATGAGTCTGCAGCACGCTTATTGGTTCAGCGTCCTGTTGAACTTTGTTGCGATTGCGGCAGTGATTATCTGGGCTGCCCGTAAGTATTTGCCGGGAATGTTCAGCGCCCGCACGGCGGCGATTCAGAAAGCGATGCAGGAGGCGCAGAAGGCCAGCGAGGAAGCGCGGCGGAGGCTGGCGGAGATCGAATCGCGCCTGATGAAGCTGGATGTGGAGATTGGCATGATGCGCGACGCCGCCGAGAAGGAAGCCGGAGCTGAGGAAGCGCGCATTCAGGCGGCGGTTCGGGAAGATGCGCGGAAGATGGTGGAATCGGCGCAGCAGGAAATCGCGGCTGCTGCCAAGACGGCGCGCCGCGAGCTGACGGCCTATGCGGCTGATCTGGCGGTCGGGCTGGCGCAGAAGCAGATTCATGTTGATGCGGCGACCGATCAGTCGCTGGTGCGGAAGTTTGCTGGGGAGCTGGGAGTGTCTGGGGTTTCAGCGCCCGGAAAGGACGGGCGCTAGAGAATGGCTTCGGTCGCCAGCACATACGCTCGGGCGTTCGCGGATGTGGTGATGAGCAAGCATCTCGACGCCGATCGTTCGATTGCGGAATTACGCACGATCGCCAGCCTGCTAGATGAAAGTTCGGACCTTCGGCGGGTGTGGGAAAATCCGGCAATTCCTGCGGATCAGAAGCGGCGCGTGCTGGATGTAATCGTTAAGCGTGACGGCATTTCAACCCAGGCGAGGAACCTGGTCGCGGTGTTGATTGATCATCGGCGAACACACTTTCTGGATCCCATCATCTTGCAACTGGTAAAGGAACTCGACACGCGCCTGGGATTCGCCGAGGCCGAGATTACCAGCGCTCGCGAGTTGGGCGATGGGGAGAAGCGCGAATT
>DATHOK010000118.1:0-22174 GCA_035484995.1 Verrucomicrobiia bacterium
CCGCCTCTGACCTTCACTTCGTTTACAACACCTGCTGGCAAATGTGCGATTTAGTGGTGGCCTCCGCCGCCGGAATGGCCGCCGCCCGCGGAATGACTGGCCCCTCCGGAGCTGGGCGCGCTGTGAGACGCGCCGCCGCTATAGCCGCCCCGGCTGCCGCCGTAGCTCGGAGCGCCGTGGTAGCCGCCGTAAGCGCCCGAAGAACGCGGCTGCACGATGGGCTGCCTCATGTTGAGCTGCGGACGCGAACCAGCACCGCGATCGTAATTGCTTGCACCGGATTCGCGGGAGTAGCTGGAACCCGGCGCGGTCCGATTCCAATAGCTGCCACCGCCGTCGTTCCTCAAAGTGTCAGCCGCGCTCGCGGCGCGACCCGCGGAGTTGCTGCTCTGCGAGGGTGGAGTGAACGTCTTCCACTCGTTGCGGTTCGGGTCGCTGCCCGGAGAAGAAGCCTGCTCCGCGCGGCTGGCGGAAGAGGAAGCCGGTGCCATCGAGGTGCGAGTCCCGTTCTCATTCTCGCCAGCCTGAGTGCCCAAGTTCCGTGTCGCAGAACTATTCACGTCTCTGCCCGGTGAAGTGGTAGCAGCGTTCTGCCTCCCGAATCCGGTAGCCGAGGTGGTTCGCGACTCCGCAGCACGAGATTCGGTTACAGCTGGACCGGTCGCCCGCGCGCCAGCCGCCACCGGCGAGAAATGGCTCTGCTGCATGGACTGCTGCAGGTGCGCCGTCTGCTGCTGGAATGACTCCGCATGCGACGTGCTCTGCGTGCCAAAGAAATGCTGCGACGAGTTGTTATGAATTGTCGAAGGAGCCGCGGCCCGTCCGCTCGCCGATAAACTGGCGCGCGTGGGCACGACCGGCATGTTGCCGGTCATCATGCGGGCTCCACTCAACTGCGCATGCGTAGCTGCGACTGCGGTCGTGCGGCCTGCTCCAAACTTACCCGCGGCAACGGTTGAGAGCGCGCCGCTGATGTGAGCATCATTGATGTGCGCCACGTTCGAGAACTGTGTTCCCGCATGCAGCGGGGCGATTCCGCCAAAGCGGTTGAGTGTGCCAAACCGGTTGAAGCCGACCACGCCGAACCGGCCGCCGTATCCGCCCCACCAGGGGAAGAAGCGGTCACAAGGCCCGAGAGGCAACCAGCCGAAGCTACCCCATCCACCCCACCCAAATCCAAAGCCCAAACCCCAACCGCCTCCGAATCCAAAAAACGACACATAGGCCGGCGACCAGAAGGGACGATAGAAGCCCGGTCCCCACACCGGTCCGGGCCACCAAGCCCACGAATTCCCGTACCACATCCAGCGCCCGTAGTGATAAGGCGCCCAGCCCCACGGCTCATAGCCAACCCAGGTCCAACCGTAGTAAGGCTCCCAAGTCCAGTCGCCATCGCGATAGGGAGCCCAACCGTCCGGTTCATTCGGCACCCAGACCTGACCATAGTCTGGGGCGTCTTCCCAGGTTCCGTTCGAGTCCAAATCCTCCGATCCAACGTAGTACTTGTTGGTGTGACGCCACGACGCGGCTTCGTGAATCATGTGGTCGCGCTCGCTGTTCCAGCGGTCCCAGTCATCGCGCTCCGGAGCGGGGCTGATCTTGTACTTCGCATCGGCGCCGGAGCCGCGCACCGTTGCCATGTCACCTTGCTTAATGTCGGCAATCCCCTGCGGAGTTGAGATCTGTGCTTGACCCTTGCGCACGATGACGATCGAATCTCCATCGGGCCGCACTTCAATACGGAACACACCGTCGACGTGCGCCGGGTGGACCGCAACGTTAGGCGTATCGATCTCCGGCTCAGCCTCGCTCTCCCCGAACACGGAGTAGTTGGCTAGGCCCTGGCCGATCTGAACCTGTATGTATTTCTGCGTGAAGTTTGCAATATTGGCTTGCGCGTTCGATCCCAGGCGAAGAACGTTCGCGTAGTCGAGCTGGACTTCAGCGCGCCCGCCCGCTCCCGTGGAAACTTTATCGCCGTTCACCACGGGCTGATTCAATACAGCTGCCGACCATGTGCCGGAATCTCCGCGCTGTGTCGATACGTCGCCATGAATCATGCTGACGCGGCCGACACCTTGATCAGTCTTTGCCGGACCCTCGCCCGATGGTCCGCCAGGTTGAGCTTCGGGCCCGAGTTGAGGAGGTTGCCCTGGTTGTTGCGGGGGCTGACCGGGCGGAGGTGGCTGCGGGGCTTGAGGTTGTCCCATCTCCATGGGCGCGCTGGGCTGCTCCGAGGGGCCGGCACCTTCTTGGGTGGTCTGAGCCTGAACGCTGAGCGACAACGCACCTACCAGTACGAGAGAGAGGATTGCCGAACTCGCTGTCAGCCGGTTTTTCATAACCCACCTCTTCGGTGACCCGCTCCACATATAGCTAAACCCTCGATCCGAATGTTTGACGCGTTATAGGAAGAAGCAACTGCCATGCCAAAAGCGGGACGGCAGCGGGTCACGTAAATCATTTATTTTCAGGTGGAAAGACGGAGAGCGTTGGCTGGAATGAAGGAAGAAATCTGGAACTGGTGGCCGTCCTGAGCCAAGATGGTGGTTTTGAGCCGGTGGAAACGTCTCGCTGTGCCCACCATTCTCCTATTCTCCTATTCCCAAGAAACACGAAGGCCCCACGGTCAGTCGGGCTTGAACTTTATCGGACGCTGGTTCTCAAACATCTTAAGAATAGCTCGATGGATCTCTGTCAATGTCACTTTGATCGCCGCTCTTTGGACTGCGCACCGTGCCAAATCGTCAGAATGGTGACGCGCTTTGTTCGCACTCGATAGAAAATCAAATACGGAGTGCCGCCCACCCCCAACTCGCGCACTTCAGGCTCGCTTCCTATGCGGCCCAAATAAGGATGCTGTTTCAGAGCTTCGACCAGCGCGACGATCCTGGTCGCCAGCCTCGCCGTAGCGTCAGGCTTGTCCCGAGCCACGTAGGTTCGAATCTCCTGGAGTCCCGCCAGCGCTCGCGGAGACCAGACAATCTCTAGCGGCACACCGCCTCGTCATCGTGATGCCTGCCGCAGGCACACCTCGGCGGTGGCAGCTCGCGATCGGTCCCCCACGAAAGCAGCCAGGCCTTCATGTCTTCGTGCGCGACATAGTGCCCGGACTTCACCTGGCGGTCTGCCCGGCGGATTTCTGCGAGCATTCTTTCTTGGTCCGCCACGTAGGATTCGACCGCATCGGAGATAAGAAAGTTTGAGCTTCGCCCCGTTACCTCGGCTAGCTTGGCTAGCCGCTTCTTGATTTCCGGCTTCAGGCGGATGCTCAGCGTCGCACTATTTGTGTTCGCCATGAACACATTGTATCATGCTGGCTCGAATCCATATTTCGATCCTCATGGGACTCTTCTTACAGCAACAATCCTCACGTTCTCCGACGAGCTAGGATTCTTTCTCCTCATCCGCGATCCCAATCTTCGACAGCCTGTAGCGGAGTGCATTCCGCGATAGACCGAGCAGACGCGCCGCCTGACTTTTGTTTCCATTTGCGCGCCGCAGCGCTTCGCGAATCATTTCGTCCTCCCAGTGTTCGAGAGTCATGCCTTCGGGCAGAAATCCGCTCGCGCCGCTCGCCGCTTTCGCTGGACGCACATCGAGATGAATATCCTCCGGCTCAATCACCGTGCCCTTGGCCAGCGCGCACGCCCGCTCGATGATGTTCTGCAATTCGCGAACATTTCCCGGCCAGTGATAGTTCACCAGAATCTGCATCGCCTCGGGCGAAATGCTCTCCACGGGCTTGCCGGAATCTCCTGCAAATCGCGAGATGAAGAGATTCACCAGGTCCGGAATGTCTTCTTTGCGCTGGCGCAGAGGGGCGATGTCGATGGGCACGACGTTCAAACGATAATAAAGATCCTCGCGGAAGGTTCCCTGCTCGAGCGCTTCGCGCAGATCGCGGTTCGTGGCCGCGATCAGCCGGACGTCCACCTTCACGGTGCGCGTACCGCCCAGCCGCTCGAACTCCCGTTCCTGCAGGACACGCAGCAGTTTGACCTGGATCGCCGGGGGCACATCGCCGATTTCGTCGAGAAACAAAGTGCCCTTATCCGCCAATTCAAATTTGCCGGGCTTGCTCGCGTTTGCGCCCGTGAAAGCACCCTTCTCATAGCCAAACAGTTCGCTCTCCAGCAGATTTTCTGGAATCGCCGTACTGTTGATCTTGATGAAAGGCCCCGAAGCTCGTCGTGATTTCTCGTGAATCGCGCGCGCGATCAAGTCTTTGCCTACACCGCTCTCTCCTCCGAGCAACACTGTCGAGTTCGTGGGCGCCACACGCTCAACCGTGGCCAACACCTCCTGCATCTTCACGCTGCGCGCCACTACGTTGGGATGGGCATAGCGCCTGCCCAAAGCCTCGCGCAGGGACCGGTTTTCCTCACGCAGGTCGCGGACGTCCAGTTCCTTGCGGATCACCATCCGCATTTCGCTCAGCGAAAATGGTTTCAGGACATAGTCGCTGGCTCCGGCCTTCATGGCTTCGACCGCGGTCTCAACCGTGCCGAAAGCGGTCATCACCACCACCGGCAACGCCGCGTTCTGCCGTTTGATGGCTTGCAGGAATTCCAAGCCATTCATTCCTGGCAGCTTCAGATCTGTCACCACAAGGTCAACCGAGTTCTCGCGCAGGAGTTTCAGCCCAGCCTCGGCATCTCCCGCCGAGAGCGTGGTAAAACCGTCTTCGCCAAGATTCAACTCGAGCAGGCGGCGCATCTTGGCTTCGTCTTCGACAATCAGAATTGTTGGCATACGCTTCAGCAGTTGCTCGCCGCTTCCTCGACCTCAGCCTGAATGCTACGCATTGAAATGCAAATCCTTAAGATGCTTTTGCAGTCGCAATGTCTTCACTCGTGGGGAAAAAGAGGACGAAGCTTGCCCCCTGCAAGCCAGTCGCTTCCCGGTCACCGTCGACGCGAATTGTGCCGTGATGCCCATCAACAATTCTTGAAACGATCGACAAACCCAATCCCACTCCCGTTTTCTTGGTGCTCACAAACGGATTGAAAATTTGTTCGCGCAGCTCTGGCGGAATTCCCGGCCCGGTGTCTTCGATTCGCACTTCGACTCCGTCCCGGCCCGCGCTGGTCGTCCTTGCTGCCTTGACTCGCAAGGTCCCTCCGCTGCTGCCCATCGCATCATAGGCATTCTGAATCAGATTCACGAACGCCTGCTCGCTGAGACTCTCATCCAAAGGAACCAGCGGCAAGTCCGCTTCGTACTGCCGCTCGACTTGCACTGGCTGGTCTTCGCCTTTCTGGACCAATGATAGAGATACCGAATGCAGAGCGCGATCCAGTACCACAGTAATTTCCTGTGGAATTGGCTCGGCATGCAGCGGCCGGGCAAAATCGAGAAACCGCGTGACCAGCGCACTCAAACGATTCGTCTCACTCGAGATGTAACCGGCCAGTTCGCTGGCCAGGGGATTCGATTCCCCTAACTTCTGGTGAAGCATCTCCGCCGATCCTTTGATGACTCCCAGCGGATTGCGAATTTCATGTGCCAGCCCGGCCGACATCTGCCCCAGGGCCGCCAGCCGCTCCGAACGCCGCGCCTCTTCTTGAGCCTGTTCCAGCTTGCGATTGGTTTCGGCCAGCGTTTCTGCCAGTTCCTGATAGCGTTTGATTTGCTGCCGGTTCTCCACCACGAACCGGTTCACGACCATGGCCGCTAGGAAAAAGAAGAGTATCCGGATGGCGAGGATTCCGTAACCCTCCCTTGTCATTTCGTAATCCTGCAGCGCCGGGTAAAGGTACGAACAGTATGCGGCGGACGCCAGTGAGGTCCATAACAGCGTCGACAAGGGACTGAAATACTCCGCCGCGGTAACCGCTGGCACAAAATATATTGGCCAATAAGCGCTGTTGATTCCAATCTCACCCGTGTGATCGATGAGCAGGGTTGCCAGCGCGATTTTGAATAGAACGATATAAGCCGCGCCGCGCCGCGGAGCCCGTGCCAGGAGCCAGCCTTCGCTGAGTTGTACGATTCCAATCGCCAACAGCGTGAGCTGTTTGTGGATCTCCCTCACCGGCGGCAGCACCGCCAAACCGGCGAGAAACAACAGCCAGAGAACATCCATCCAGTTGATTACCGGACGATTCTGTTCGGTATTCATTGGCTGGCTCATTACAGGATCCACAAAAACGACTGCGCCGGGAGTGGGCTGACGGCCCGGCCTCCCGGCGCTATCGTGATCTCGCTAACGTCGCTTCGAACCCCTGGCACATTGCGCGGCATTCGCACCTATCAGACCGCACACGGCCAGTTCGCGTCAATGTCCTTTCTTGGGCGGAGGCGCGCTCTCCGGCTTTGGAGCGGGCGGATGCGAATTCTGCTGCGGAGTCTGCTGCCGTTGCAGCGACGGCGTTGCAGGTTTGGGCTGCGGTTCGCTCGCCGTTTGAACTGGCCTTACCGGACTAGCCGACGGACGCGTTCCCTGCGGGGCTCGCAGCGGCGCACTTGAGGGGGACGATTGCACATTCCGGCTCGCGGGACTCTGCTGCCTCGTCTGCGGCTCAGGCTCCGGAGTCCCTTGCTCCTCCCACACGCGAGGCTGCGTTTTTGCGGGGCTACCTGCCGCTTCAGCCTCTCGAACCGTATTGAAGCTGGCCTGCGTCCGTGATTGCATTGGGCGCGTCACCGGAACCGGCCGTCCGGGCGGTTCCTGCCGCACTAGCGACTGCGTAGTCGAGTTTTGTATGGCCGGCACTGATCCCATCGTCCGCGGCAGTGGAGCCGGCGTACGCAGCGCCACTACCGGGCGATTCGTCACCGCAGCGGGCGGCGTGTTTGCTACGGGCTTGCCCGCACCGAACACGCTGCCGCGAGCCGGCTCAACCGCAAGCGCGTTCGAGATGGGCACCGCCGCAAGCTCTCTCTGCGGGATCGGCATCACATTGCGTGCCACGGACCGACCATTTACGAACGTATCGTGTGAGACCACTGTTACGCCTCCACTCACATTCCGGTTCGCATACGTGACGTTGCTGAAGTCCCGGTTCACGACCACTGCGTTGTAGACATTGGTGACTCTCGTGACATTCACAGCCGTGTTGGTGACGTTCACGCTGTTTACGTACCCACGGCTCACGTGATAACCCGGAATGAATACTTCCCCCGGGGCCAGCGGGAACCACGCTACTCCCATGCCGGCCGAGAAATGAAATCCCGGCCCACCGCCAGCCCAACTCACCAGCGCTGGCGCGTAGACCGGCCGCACCATGCTCGGTCCCGGAACCCATACCCAACCGGTCGCGGCAAAAGCCCAACGTCCGTAGTGGAAGGGAGCAAATCCCCAAGGCTCATTCTCGACCCAGGTCCAGCCCCACGGCGCGACCCAAGTCCAATTTCCGTAGCGGTACGGCGCCCAGCCCGGCACCAGGGCGGTTGGCCGCCAGACCATGCCGTAGTCGGCAACATAGGACCAGTCGCCATACTGATCGAGGTCTTCGTATCCGGTCATATCGCGCGAAACGTAGTTTGCCGCATCGGAGCGATCTTCGGTCTGGTCGCGGTCCTGCGCCCAGCTATCTAATCCATCTTGATTGGGAATGTTTCCGGCGTTGTAATTCACTTGATCGTTCCCGCCGGCGGTGAATCTGGCGAACTGATTCGCCCCTATGCTATAGGTGTTGCCCCCGCCGGTGGCCTCGCCACGTCCGCGCCACACCGTCACTTCCGTTTGGTTGCCGTCTGCGTCGACATCCATGCGGTAATCTCCGGGCTGCAGCACTACGAAGGCCACGTCCGGTGTGTCGATTTCATAAAAGTCCTGGTCGTCCACATGGCGAACCATCACAATCAGGGAGCCTTGCACCAGACGAATCTGCGCCGCTCCGTCACTCACATCGAGCAGCGTGATCCCGGTCTTAGGACCCAGGCGGAACGCAGTCGATCCAATGTGCAGCTCCGCGCGAGAGTTCTCATCTGCCCAAAGATTGTCGCCCGTCACGAGCGGACGATTGAGCTCGGCAGTGACCCAATCGTTCTCGCCGCCGGGCTGAAACGATACCGACCCTTCCATGTAATTCAGCCGGGCTACGCGGCTCGGAGGATCTTGCTGGTTGGCATTTTGCGCGTCGTTTTGCGAGTTCTGGGGTTGCGAGTTCTGGGAGGGTTGCGGAGCAGGAGCGACCTGCGAATCCTGGGCGATTGTCCCGAGCGGCTGTAATAGAAATGCCACACTCACCAGCACCAGTGCCCAAGCCCACGACTGCCTTGTTCTCTTCATAAGCTCCCCAATGGATTCCGAGCGTGTTTGCCACGATCGTATCCATACCTCTATGAACACGACAGATACCTTTAGTTTCTTGGCTGGGATGGTCTTTTGGGGCCAAGGCTGGGCGACATCAGGCAGGGTGACAAGTTAGTTTCGAAAGTAACTTCAGTGGGTTACTGCCGGCTTCGCGGAGATCTCATCGAGCGTGAGATTCAATTCCAGTACGTTGACACGGGGCTCGCCGAGAAATCCAAACTGCCGCGACTCCGTATGCCGGCGAACTGCTTCACGGACCACATCTTCGCGCAGCCCGCGCCCCTTGGCGACGCGCGGCACCTGAAATTCCGCCGCTTCCGGGGAGATGTGTGGATCAAGACCCGAACCCGACGTCGTCAACAGATCCATTGGAATCTCCGCTCCAGGATTCTCCGCTCGCAATCGGTCCGCATCCCCCTGCACCCGCGCGATGAGGGATTGATTGGTTGGTCCGAGATTCGATCCGCCGGAACTGCTGGCGTCGTACCCGGTCCCGGCACTCGACGGACGCGAGTGGAAGTAGCCCGGTGAGGAGAATGACTGACCAATCAATCGCGATCCCACGACCTTGCCGTTGCGCGTGACCAACTCTCCGTTCGCCTGCTTGGGGAACAGAACCTGCGCCAGTCCGGTAATTACAAAGGGAAAAAACAAGCCAAACAATACGGTCGTCACCACGGTCATGAGCACGGCGGTGATCAGGTTTTTCTTCATAATTGCCTCTATGCCGGTCGCCTTTAGGCCAACCCGGCCCGCACAATGAGCAGGTCGATCAGCTTGATCCCGATAAACGGCACGATCACGCCGCCCAAGCCGTATACCAGCAGATTGCGGCGCAGCAGGATGGCCGCTCCCTGTGGAACATATTTCACACCGCGCAACGCGAGCGGAATCAGCGCCACGATGATCAGCGCGTTAAAGATGACAGCCGATAAGATCGCCGACTGCGGCGTCGCCAGATGCATCACGTTGAGCGCCTGCAGAACCGGGAATGTCCCGGCAAACATTGCCGGGATAATCGCGAAATACTTGGCCACGTCATTGGCAATTGAGAAGGTGGTCAGCGCGCCTCGCGTCATCAGCAACTGCTTGCCGATTTCGACGATCTCAATCAGCTTCGTGGGATTCGAATCCAGGTCCACCATGTTTCCGGCTTCTTTCGCTGCCTGCGTGCCCGTATTCATAGCGACGCCCACATCGGCCTGCGCCAGGGCCGGCGCATCATTCGTACCGTCGCCAGTCATGGCGACGAGCTTTCCCTGCCCCTGCTCGCGGCGGATCAAATCCAGTTTGTCTTTTGGCGTTGCCTGTGCCAGGAAGTCGTCCACACCCGCTTCGGTCGCAATCGCCGCGGCGGTCAGCGGATTATCCCCCGTGATCATCACCGTCTTGATTCCCATCGCGCGCAATTGATCAAAACGCTGCCGCATGCCGCCCTTCACAATGTCTTTTAATTGAATCACTCCGAGCGCCCGGCCATTCTCGGCCACCACGAGCGGCGTTCCTCCAGAGCGAGAGATCGCCTCCACCGAGGCGCGCACTTCCGCGGGAAGCGAACTGCCCTGGTCTTCAAGATACTTGGCAACCGCATCGGTCGCGCCTTTGCGGATGGCGCGTCCATCCAGATTCACACCCGACATGCGAGTCATTGCGCTGAAGGGAATGAACTCGGCGTCATGCGAGCTTATTTCACGCCCGCGCAGTCCGTACTTTTCTTTTGCCAGCACCACGATCGAGCGTCCCTCGGGAGTCTCGTCAGCCAGCGAAGAGAGTTGCGCAGAATCGGCGAGCATCGCTTCGGTGACGCCGGGCGCGGTCACGAATTCAGTCGCCTGGCGGTTGCCGAGGGTGATAGTTCCGGTCTTGTCGAGCAGCAAGGTGTTCACATCACCGGCAGCTTCGACGGCACGTCCTGACATCGCGAGCACGTTGTGCTGCACCAGTCGATCCATGCCGGCGATGCCGATCGCCGAAAGCAATCCGCCGATCGTGGTCGGAATCAGGCAAACTAATAAGGAGACCAGCACGAACACCGTCTGCGGGGCGCCCGCATAAATGGCGAAGGGCTGCAGCGTGACCACAGCCAGCAGAAACACGATCGTCAGCCCGGCGAGGAGGATGTTCAGAGCAATTTCGTTCGGCGTCTTCTGCCGCTCCGCGCCTTCCACCAGCGCAATCATGCGATCCAGAAAAGTCTCGCCGGGATTCGACGTGATCTTCACCTTCACCCAATCCGAAAGCACGCGGGTTCCGCCGGTCACCGCTGAGCGGTCGCCGCCAGCTTCGCGGATCACAGGTGCAGATTCTCCCGTGATCGCAGACTCATCCACTGAAGCCACGCCTTCCACGATCTCGCCATCGCCGGGAACGAACTCGCCCGCCTCCACCAGAACCATATCTCCCGAACGCAATTTTGACCCTGGCACAGTCTCCGTCTTGCCGTCGCAAAGCAGGCGGTTCGCCATGGTCTCGGCCTTGGCGCGCCGCAGTGCATCGGCTTGCGCCTTGCCGCGGCCTTCCGCCATGGCTTCGGCAAAATTGGCAAACAATACCGTGAACCAAAGCCAGAGTGTGATCTGCAGATTGAATCCGAATCCCGGCTGCCCGCGCATTCGCTCCAGAATGAGCAGCACTGTGGTCACTACGCTGCCGACCTCCACAACGAACATCACCGGATTTCGCATCATGGTCACGGGATGCAACTTCACTATCGAATCCCACGCCGCGCGGCGGACGATCTTCATGTCCCACAAACTACGTTTTGATTTCTTGCTCGCCATATTTGTCTAGAAAGTTTTGCCCGCCATCATTAAAAGGTGTTCGAGAACTGGCCCGAGGCTTAGCGCAGGGAAGAATGTCAAAGCGCCCACTATTACCACCACGCCAATGAGCAGAACCGTAAACAGGGGACCAGTCACGGGAAAAGTGCCCAGCGTTGCCGGAGTTTGCTTCTTGCCCGCAAGATTGCCGGCAATCGCCAGCATGGGCAGAATCATCATGAACCGCCCCAGCAGCATCGCGATGCCGAGCGAAGAGTTGTACCACGACGTGTTTCCATTAAATCCGTTGAAAGCCGAGCCGTTGTTGGCCACGGAGGACGTAAAGGCATAGAGCACCTGGGTAAATCCGTGCGGTCCGGCATTCGACATGGAAGACGTGCCGAAGGTGTACAGAACCGAAATCGCCGTGAACACCAGAATCGTCAGCGGAAAAATCAGCACCACGAGCATCGCCATCTTCACATCGTAGGCTTCGATCTTTTTCCCGAGATACTCCGGCGTGCGCCCCACCATCAATCCTGCGATGAAGACGGAAAGAATGACGAAGACCAGCATTCCATACATCCCCGCACCGACTCCACCGAAGATTACTTCACTCAGCATGAGGTTGATCAGCGGAACCATTCCGCCGAGCGGCGTAAACGAATCGTGCATGGAGTTGACCGCGCCGCAACTCGTGTCAGTAGTTACAGTGGCAAACAAAGCCGAGTTAGCCACGCCGAATCGCACTTCTTTCCCTTCGAGGTTGCCCACGGGCGGGAGAGTCGAAGCCGGAGGCTGCAAGCCATGGTGCGCCGCAGCAGTTATTAACGGATTCCCCCGCGCCTCCGCCCAATATGCCGTGCTCACTCCGGCGAGAAACAACAGAGCCATTGCCGCCCATACAGCCCATCCATGCCGCGGCGAGCCTGTCATTTTTCCGAGTGTGAAAGTGAACGCGGAAGGAATTGCGAGAATGCAGAACATCTCGAGAAAGTTAGTGAACGGTGTGGGATTCTCGAACGGATGCGCACTGTTGGCATTGAAGAAGCCGCCACCATTCGTTCCAAGCTCCTTGATGATTTCCTGTGACGCGGTCGGCCCCTGCGCGATCACTTGCTGGCTCACCGTCTGCCTCACTGGCTTGCCATCAGATCCGTTCACGGGTTTGCCGTCTGCGCCCAGTTGTGGGGTCTGGTAGGGATCGACCAGTTGCACGGTGTCATAGGGCTTCAGGTTTTGCACCACGCCCTGCGACACGAGCAGCAGCGCGCCCACTAGACACAGCGGAGCCAGAATCCACAACGTGCTGCGAACCATGTCGACCCAGAAGTTGCCGATGGTCTTCTGCTCGCGTCGCGCGATGCCGCGGATGAATGCGATGGCCAGCGCCATTCCCGCTGCCGCCGAGACCCAGTTGTGATAAGCCAGACCCACCATCTGCGTCAGGTAGCTCATGGTGGTCTCTGGCGAGTAATTCTGCCAGTTCGTGTTCGTGGTGAACGAAGCCGCGGTGTTGAATGCCAGCGCTGGAGGCACTCCTGCCAGCTTCTGCGGATTTCCGGGCAACCACAACTGAACTCGCTCCAGCGCATAAAGCAGGACCATGGAAACGCCGCTGAACAAAAGCAGCGACAGCGCGTATTCCTTCCAGTCCATCTCGTGGTTTTCGTCCACGCCCGTGAGCTTGTAGAGGATTCGCTCCGCCGGGCGCATCACCGGATCGAGCCAGGTGCGCTCGCGCGCGAACACCCGCGCCATGAACCCGCCCAGAGGCTTGGTGACCAGCAACACCACCAGCAAAAGAAAAAAGATTTGCAGCCATCCATTTGCTGTCATCAGAATTTCTCCGGCCGCAACATGGCGTATACGAGATACACGAGCAGGCCCGCGCAAATGATCAGCATGATGATCGGTTCAGAATTCATACCCTCCTCAACGCACTCGCTCGCAGAAAACTACGTAAGCGAGCGCCACGGCAAAGAATAGAATTGTCACCGCAAGAAAAATCACATCTTGCATCGCAAAATCCTTCCGGTTCTGCAAACTAGCCTGCAACCAAGCCTAGAACTTGACCAGTATAGCCATGTCGATGAACTGCTCGTCGCGGCGCAGGTCGGGGAACCATACGCTGCTGGTGCTGCCCGGGCTGCCGCAGGCCGTTTCCGCGGCGCTGAGGGTCTCTTGCATGGACGAATTCCCGTTCAAGCAGGCGAAGAATTGAGGAAACCCGTTGTTGGTATAAGGCTCTCCCCCCGAACCCGGCGGCGTGACTCCACCGCGGCCTGACCAGTAGGGCACGTTGGCGTGGCGATAGTCATACTCCCAGCGGAATGTGATGTACTGCTTGGGCATGTAGTCGAACGTAATCGACGAATCCCAAGCCTTGAATGGGTCTGACGGATTGCCGGTAAAGTACGGAGCATTGATCGCCGCCGACTCCGCCGTCTCTCCGTTGATGGGGGGATCCAGAACCAGATAGCGCCCGGGGTTGTTGATCTGGCCGCCGCCGACCGTCAATCCGTAACGGTCTTTCTTGAACCAGAAGCGGTTGTACAGCATGTAGCCGATAAAGCTTTGCTTGGGATTGATGCCTGCGGCAAAATGTTCGTCCGTAGACGTGGCTCCGAGCGAGTTCCGATCCTTGGTATTGCCGTGACAGCCCACGCCCTGCAGGTATACCCCTGCCGATGTAGTCGTGCTGGGGCCAAATTCGCAGCCCATATCGCCGGTGAACGAGAATGCCATCTTGTCGAGAAACTTTTCCGGTTGATCGTAATATTTGATCTCGAGGCTGTCGTCGGTGTGGATACGTCCCCGATTCGGAATGTACAGATCGTCATGCCCCAAGCCGTAATTGTTGGAAATCACGTTCACCCACGGTCGTGGAGTCCACTTAATCTGCCCGCCCAAGCCTTTCCGCGAGTTAGCCGACCCGTAGGATTGCCATCCATTGATGAACCAGGGTTCGATCTTCAGGTGAGGGTTGGGAAAAATCTGAACTCTCAACCCATTGAAGAACCATGGAGTGTTCGAGGAAACATACGAGGGCTGATAGGCCCAGTTATCGAAATTGTAGTAACTGAACAGGCCGATGTAAGAAAGGAAAATGCCGGCATCGACGTTAATGCCATTCAACGCATTGATGTGGTAACCGCCGTAGGCCTCGGCCAAGTAGCGATAGGCGGTGTCCAGATCCCATTGGCCTTTTGCCGGGCTGGGGTCATTGCGCGGCGTGGTTGCGGAATACATGCCAAACTGTGTCATGAAGCGGGCGCGAACGTTGTCGTAATGGAAGTCTCCGCCCAGACCCAACTGTTCTAACTGGATCTCGTTCGACCGAAATATTTCGCTCGATCCGCTGATTGTGTTGTCTATCGGTCTGTTGAAGTCGTAAGTATAGGTAACATCGGCGCGGATCTCCGGGGTGAAGAATTTAGAATCGAACGCCGCTTCTTTAGTGCGCGGGTTGCCGTTCAGCCAGGTCCAGTCCCAATCGGAAAAGGGATCGATCTTTTCTTTTTTCGCAGGCGCGGTTTCGGAAGCTTGACTCGGAGAAGATGGACTTGGGGAAGATGGACTTGCGGGCGGCGCCAACCACCCTGTCACGCCGGCCATTACAGGGGCGCTGCCGGCTGCGGCGGTTGGGCTGCCAAGATTCGCCGCTGTCACGGCGGGAACGTTTGGCCCGGGCCCAGTCCTTATTGGCTCAGGCGACGCTTCGCTGCGATCATTCGAGGGCGCAGCATTGGAAGGCGCACTGGTCTTTTGCGGCTCAACTTTCTGTTGCTCAACTTCCGCGCGCAAGCGTTCTACTTCGGCGCGCAACGCTCTCAACTCATCCCGCATTTCCTGCTGTTCCGATTGTGCAGCCACGCTAGAACCGGGGTTCGCGGAAGACGCGGCCGCGGCTTGAGTGGACTGGGCGCCAGCCCAAGCGCCCAGAAACAGGATGAACGCCGAGAGCAATAAGACCTGAAGTGCATTTTTCTTTCGCATAATGTTCGTTCTCCGATAATTCGCAGCGGTAGTCGCCGCGGTCACTTTTTGCCGCGCGGCCATCGTCACAAAAATAGATGCTGCGCAGAACTCTTGAGGGTTCATCTTTCTCCGGCTCCCTGCCGACCCGCACGACCCAGTAGCAGACCGATGGCGCACCCTCACGCAGGAGAGCCGCCAGAAACATGAGCATGAACCCAACTCCGGCGAAGGCGACGCCTGCAACCACCCACGTTGCCCACATACTTTTGCTTTCTGCCCCTTTTTGCGCAGGGCTCCCGCGCAAACGTTTTAGTGGATCATCTGAGATGTAAAGGTGGTTTAAGGAATTCCTAAGGAATTCGTAAAGGTACAATTCCGCTTAGCGGTGGCAATCCCTCATTTGCCAACGCTTGCGAAATGGCTGACACTTAGGTGTGATTGCGTCAGTTCCTTTACGTCCAGCTCTCCATTCTTCGCCTTATCCAGCCTGTCGAACTCCGCTTCCATGAACTTCATCCACTCTTGCTTGGAGATCTTGCCGCTCTTGTCGGTATCGATCAGGAGAAATAATTCCCTGGCATGTTCCTCAGCGAGCGCTAGTTTATCTTGCGGCTTCGGAGCCGTTGCCTTGGTCTGCGCCAACGCAGCTCCGAGTACCCCCAAGGTCACGATTAGTCCGGCGATCATCACGATGGGTGTGACGTTTGTCCGACTCGACATAATTCACTCCACAGAACGCTTGGTTGATACAACAAAACGACAACTGGGCCGCCCGCTGGATCGGGCGCGATTGCGTGTCGAGGAGCCAGTCAACCGTGGACGTTTAGCAGCCCCATTCTGCTTCGCCCGGCTGGGCAAAGTATTCGCGCGACTTTGCACGGTCGCTGGTCATCGATTCCAGTTCAAGCATTGCCAGGCGCGCTGCAGCCACTAATCGATTCTTTTCCTGCGGGGCAATTTCCTTCCATGAATTGCGGCCTTCACTGCCTTTACCAGACAGATCCGGCGTTAGCGCCTGGTGATAGTGGTGGAGAAGCTCTGCCAACCGTTCCGGTGCTACCTCATGAATCCACATAAAATCACTCCCCAATCTCCCTAGTTTGTCCGGGCCCTCTTTCGGCCCACAACCATTGGACACGGAACCGCAGAAAAGCTGAATAAAGGCTCCATAAAATGTTCATAAAGATTAGGGATCAACGAAAGGCTGGATTTACGACCCTGGTTCAAACCGGTATCCAACCCAGGGCTCGGTGAGAAGGTATTTCGGGGAGGAAGGATCAGACTCGATCTTCTTACGCAACTGCCCGACAAAAACGCGCAAGTATTCCGGCTGTTCGACGCTATTCGCACCCCAGATGGCGGCCAGCAGGGTTCGATGCGTCACCACTTTGCCCGGGCGCCGCGCCAGATACAGCAGCAGGTCAAATTCCTTCGGCGTGAGATGAACCTCGTGTCCCGCGACTTTGACCGACCGCACATCCAAATCGATGCGAAAGTCTCCGGCCGTAATTGCGCAGGGCTGTTCCTCGGCCATCGGCGTCCGCCGCAACTGCGCCCGAATTCGCGCCAGCAATTCATTCATGCTGAACGGCTTGGTCACGTAGTCATCGGCGCCGGCGTCCAATGCCTCCACCTTCGCACGATCCTGCCCGCGAACCGAAAGGACGATAATCGGCACTTGTGACATCTGCCGTATTTGCCGGCACAGGCCTACACCATCAAGGTTCGGCATGGCCAGGTCCGTCACCACCACATGCGGCGTCCAGTTCTTCATGAGCTCGAGCGCCATCTCCCCATCGTTGGCCACGCGGATGTCATAGCCCTGCGCCGAAAGCGTTGTGCGCAGCACGCGGGTGATCTGCGGCTCGTCATCCACCACCAGAATCCGCCGGCGCTCGTTGTTCATTTTCTTCTCGTCGATTCCGCTCACCGCATTTCCTGGGTCACAATGTGTACATCCACCGAGGGGCTTTCGCGCAGAAACTTGTGAATAGCCGATAGATAGAAATACCTCTTCCACCCCTTGGTCGCCGACCGCCCGAAAACGACTTGCGTAATGTGATTCTCGCGGACAAACTCGGCGACCTTTTCCGCGACAATCTTGCCTTCGCTCTTCACCACTTTCGCTCCTACGCTCTCCGCGAACCGGATATTGTCAGCCAGCGTTCGTTGGTTCTCATCGCTCTCGTCCGCACCGGTGTCCACGTAGAACGCGTACAAGTCGCCGTCCATGGCCTGGGCCATGCGCGCCCCCCGCGCAATCAGATACTGAGCCGCCGGATTCGAGCTGAAGCACACTGCAATGCGCTCCCGCACCTGCAGCAGTTGGCCATCTTCATTCTTTAGTTCCGAAAGCGTGCGGTCGACCGCTTGCGTCACCTGCCGCAAGGCCAACTCGCGCAGCGCCACCAGGTTTGTATTGCGGAAGAAATTTGCCAGAGCCCGCTCCACTCGCTCGAGCGGATAGATGTCTCCGCGCTTCATGCGCGTCTGCAGCGCTTGCGGAGTAAGATCCGCCATCACAATTTCGCCAGCGCGGCGAATCACCCAGTCCGGCACCGTCTCCCGCACCTGCACTCCGGTCAGACTGCGGATCGTCGGCGCGAGGCTCTCGATGTGCTGCACATTCAGCGTGGAAAGAACATCGATGCCGGCGTCGAGCAGTTCGAACACGTCTTCATATCGCTTCGCGTGCTTGCTGCCTTCGATGTTGGTGTGAGCCAGTTCGTCCACCAAAACAACGTGTGGCTTGCGCGCCAGAATGGCGTCCACATCCATCTCTTCGAAAACGGTCGACTTGTATTCCAGCTTCTTCCGCGGAACCGATTCCAGCCTCGACGAAAGTTCCACGATCGGTTTGCGCCCGTGAGTCTCCACCACGCCGATCACGACTTCTTCGCCACGGCTCGACCTCCGCACGCCTTCACTTAGCATGGCATATGTCTTGCCGACGCCTGGAGCGTAGCCTAGAAACAGCTTGAACACCGCCGGCCGCTGGGCCGTGTCCACTTCCTTAAGCCATTCTTCAGGACTCTTGGGCATCGCGGTTATTCTCCACGCTGGAGCGGAAATTGTCGAATCTGATTCTCATCGTGATCGTAACCCTTCACCACAAGACACGGAGACACAGAGAAGGCATGAAGAAACGAAAACAATTTGGAAATTTTCTTTGTGCCTCTGTGTCTCTGTAGTGAAAAGCTTTTCTTCAGTTACAATCGTGCGCGTGAAAGCCCGCTGGCCACAGCACCTGCTCCGCTACGCCGCCTGCCTCGCGGCCGCCGAAGTCGTGGTCCAGATTTACCGGCGCATCATCCACGTAAATCCCACCACCGTAGCTCTCACGTTCCTGCTGATGGTGCTCTGGGTAGCGGCCTACTGGGGATTTCGCTTCTCGGTCTTTCTCGCTCTGATCGCAACGCTCGCCTTCAATTATTATTTTCTACCACCCATCGGAACCTTAACCGTGGCCGATCCGCAAAACTGGGTCGCGCTGTTCGCTTTCCTTGTGACCGCGGGAATCGCCAGCCAACTCGCCGACCGCGCCCGCCGCCAGACAGCAGACGCCAATCAGCGCCGCCGCGACGTGGAGCGTCTTTACGCCTTCAGCCAGCGTCTGCTGGCCACCGACAACGTAGCCGAACTACTGAATGCGATCCCCGCTTACGTCAGTGATGGATTCGGCGCCAAGGCCGCCGCCATCTACCTGCTCAGCTCGCGACAGGTCTACCGCACCGACCCCAACGCAACTTCGCTTGCCCTGCAGGATCTTCAAATCGTCAGCTCACGCGGCGAGCCGGTCATCGATTCTCAGCGCGGAATCTCTCTCACTCCCTTGCACCTGGGAACGCGCACCACCGGAGCCGTGGGCATTGCCGGACCAACGCTCTCGCGTGCCACTCTGGAAGCCCTGGGCAGCATGATCGGCATCGCCATCGAACGCGCCGGGGCCATGGAAAAGCTTTCCCAGACTGAAGCCGCGCACCAAAGCGAGAATCTGCGCGCCGTCCTGCTCGATTCCGTGACTCACGAGCTGCGAACTCCTCTTACCGGGATCAAGGCCGCAGTCACTGGCCTGCTCTCGGAATACAACCTCAACGAGGCCCAACGCCGTGAGCTGCTAACTGTAATCAATGAGGAAACCGATCGCCTCGACCGTCTGGTGGGCGAAGCCACGGAAATGGCCCAACTCGACGCGCACAAGGTCGAGCTCCATATGGCCGCAGTGGATATCGCTTCGATAATCGATTCCGCTGTGGAAGAATCGAGGACGTTCATAGGGCTGCATCCGCTCGAAGTCCGCGTGGCTCCGTCGCTGCCCAAGGTGCGGGTGGATTCCGACCGCATTGCAGAGGTACTGAAGCAGTTGCTGGAAAATGCCGCTAAATATTCTCCGCCCACTTCGCCGATTACCATTACTGCCGAGCAGAAAGGAGACCGAATAGTCACCAGCGTCACCGATCACGGACACGGCATCGATGACTTCGAGCAGTCGTTGGTTTTTGACAAGTTCTATCGCGGCCGTGACCAGCGCTATAGCGTGCAAGGCACAGGCATGGGACTGGCTATTGCCAAGGCCATCGTGGAAGCCCACAACGGAGTTGTCGGGGTCACCAGCCAACTCGGCCGTGGCTCGGTCTTTTCTTTCGAACTACCCGCAGCGTGAGCGGACGAGAATCAGTTCTTCATTTTTGGCCGCTCGCAAGTATCTACAATCTTCGTCGGATCGATAGCGTCCTTATCCACTTGCTCTTCAAGAATCTTCCCATCTTTCCCGATCAGGAAGTTCACCCGGCGCGCGGCTTTGTACTTATCCACATAAATTCCGTACTCGCGCGTAACGTCTCCGCCCCAATCACTCAGCAGGGGAAACGTAACTCCAATTTGGTCGGCGAAGGCTTTGTCGGCGAATGCGCTATCCATGCTCACACCCAGGACCTGGGTGTCGGCAGCTTCCAGTCTTTGCAGGTCTTGCTGGAAGGCCTTCATCTGCTTCGTTCAACCCCCCGTGAAGGCGAAGATGAAGAAAGCCACCACAACGTTTTTCTTTCCACGGTACTGGCTCAAGGAGACGGCCTTCAGATCGTTACCATCGAAATATTTCAGCGTAAAATCTGGCGCCACGTCGCCAACCTTGGGCATAGCGGTCGACCCGCCTTCTGGTTCTTTGCTCTGCGCCGCTGCCGGGGCTGCGCTCGCCAGAGCCAGCGCGCCGGCGAGCAGCAAGGCTGGCCACATATCAGTTAGTTTGTGCTGCATTACGAAACCTCCTGTCCGAATGATAGCCTACTTCGATGCGGAAGCGCTCTTGCGTGGACGATGCCTCATCGCGAGGCAAACCAGTATCTGTTCTTGCACCTTCCATTGCCGAAAGTAATCGCAACAAGTAAATTCAAGACAGACTACGGTTACGCCGATCGACGAACATTCGATGCCGCTTGCCACGCTGAACGATATCTTCTTCGCCGCGACCGAGCGCAATCTTGACCGCGCCATGCTCTACAGGGAGGCGGGAAAGTGGCTACCGATCTCCTCCTCAGACCTACGCCGGAACGTTGCTGGAACGGTTCGCGCACTGCAGAGGTGGGGCGTGCAGAAAGGCGACCGGGTCGCCATTCTCAGCGAGAACCGGCCCGAATGGTCGACCGCCGACTTTGCCATCCTGCTGCTTGGCGCCGTCACCGTTCCCGTTTACGCCACGCTCACCCCTGAACAAACCGCTTACACGCTGCGCGATTCTGGTGCCAGCATCGTTTTCGTCTCCACCGAACTTCAACTGCGCAAGATCCAGACGATTCTCAATCAGACGCAGGTCAAGAGAATCGTGGTCATGGACCATGTTCAAATCCCCGGCGATCTGCCCGTAACGTGCGCGCTTATGGATCAGTTCATGAGCCAGGGTCCCAGTACTCTCGACCCCCAAACCGAATCGATCGCTCGCTCCGTCCAGCCCGACGATCTCGCCACCATCATCTACACCTCGGGCACCACCGGAACGTCGAAGGGCGCGATGCTGACCCACGGCAACATTGCGGCGAACATCAACTGCTCTTTGCTGGGCTTCAATATGCACCCGGGGCTGCTCAGCATTTCGTTTCTCCCTCTTTCACACGTCACGGCTCGCCACGTAGATTTCTCCATGCTTTACCACGGCGTAACTCTTGCCTACTGTCGCTTCATGGAGAACCTTACCGAAACTTTCCTCGAAGTACGTCCTTCCTTGTGCGTGTCAGTGCCCCGAGTCTATGAAAAAATCTACGCCAAGACCGAAGCGAAGGCCCGCGGGTTCGCCAAGAGCGCCATCTACCGCTGGGCGTTGTCGGTGGGCCGGGTCAACAAGCCCGCAATTCTTGCCGGACGGATCCCCACCGCGGCCAACTGGAAACTGGCCAATCGGCTGATCTTTTCAAGAATCCGCGAAGGACTGGGAGGCCAGGTCGAAACTTTCATCTCTGGAGGCGCGCCTCTGGGCCGCGAACTAGCCGAATGGTTCGCCACCGTTGGCATCCGCATTCATGAAGGCTACGGCTTAACCGAAACTTCCCCGGTGATCGCCGTCAACACACCTGTTAATCATCGCATCGGCACGGTCGGCAAAATTCTTCCCAACCTTGAGGTGCGCATTGCCGAGGATGGAGAAATTCTGGTGCGCGGCCCCTCAGTGTTCAAGGGCTATTGGAATCGTCCCGAAGAAACTCAGAATGCCTTCCAGGACGGCTGGTTCAAGACCGGAGATATCGGCAGCGTCGATGCCGATGGATATCTCTCCGTCACCGACCGCAAGAAAGAGCTCATCAAAACCTCGGGCGGTAAGTTCATCGCGCCACAACCGATCGAAAATTCCTTGAAGCTCAATCCCCTGGTCGGAACAGCCGCCATCATCGGCGACAAGCACAAATTTGCCTTCGTCATCGTCTCGCCCAACTTCCCGATGCTGGAAGACTGGGCCCGCACCAATGACATCGCTTTTCCCTCGCGTGCTGAACTAGTGGCAAATCCAAAGGTCCAGGCGCTTTACGAGGGGATTGTGGAGGAGGTAAACCAGAATCTGGCGCGCTTCGAAAAGCTGAAACGCGTCTTGCTCGTCTCCGAAGAATTCACCACCGAGAACGGCGCCCTCACCCCTACGCTAAAATTGCGCCGCCGCATCATCGAAGAACGCTATCGCCGCCAG
>DATHOK010000119.1:0-9056 GCA_035484995.1 Verrucomicrobiia bacterium
CTTGAGCCGGCGCTTGCGCCAGCAGCGACCCCAGACAGAGCACCGCGACTGCGATCGTCCGTCCGCAGAAATTTACCAGAAGTTTTAGCTTTTTCGCGCGACGGATCATGCAGCCAACTCCTCCTGCCTGGAAAGCAAAACCTGAAATGACGTCACTACCACCACCAGCAAAATCAAGGGCACAAACTTCCATGGTTCTTCACCAACCGACACCAGTCCTTCCAATTCCTTCAACAGACTTCCCCACGAGGGCATGGGCTCGGCCACGCCCAGCCCGAGGATTCCGAGGTTCGCCTCGCTCAGGATGAAGACCGGAATCGAAATCCAAAACTGAGCGTAGAGCACGGGTTTCAAGTTCGGAACTACGTGGATCCAAAACAACCGCTGTCCGGGAAGCCCCGCTGCTCGCGCCTGCCTGACAAAATCTGACGCACGCAGCGATCCTGCGGTCGTGCACAACACGCGAGCCGCGGCCGTCCAGCCCAGAAATCCGAGCAACAAAAATGTGACCAGCACCGAGACCAACGGAGATACATTCAGCGGCATCAGTGCCCGCGCCGTGATCAGCAGGAACAACCAGGGCAGCGACATAAACAAGTCGGTCACCGACATCGCCATCCGCGCCCAGATGCCGCCCAGATATCCTGCCAATCCTCCAATCAACGCCGCCATCAACGTCGAAAGCAGAGCCGCGGCCGGAGCCAGGAGCAAAGAAATCCGGGTTCCGTAGAGCACGCGGGCAAAGCGGTCGCGCCCAATCTCGTCCGTTCCGAGCCAATGCATCTGCGATGGCGGTGCATTGGTCGCTTCCCGGTACTGTTTCGCGTATCCCGCCGGAGCCAGCCAGTTCGCGGCGAGCGATGCGCCGATCACCAGCACCAAAACCACGCACGCCAGTTTCCGCCAGAAGCTCATGTTTCCTGGCCTCGCACCACTTGACTGATTACATCTGCCCCGCAATTAGCCAGCAAGGTTACGAGTGTCACTAGGATTGTGATGTTAACCAGCAGTGGAAGATCGCGGGCCAGCGCCGCTTGCCATGCGAGCTGTCCGACTCCCGCAAGCCCACACAAAGCTTCGACAGGAATGGCCGCACCCACGGCCAAACTCACCGACACTCCAGCAACGGCCAGCAACTGCGGAGTCACTACTGGCACGACATGCCAGAAAAGAATGCGAGCCTCGCCCAGGCCTTTGGCTCTTGCGGAGATGATGTGAGGCCGCGAATAAGCTTTCACCAGTAGATTTCGCGCATACCGGTAAGTGTGCGGGAACACGATCAGCGCGATCGCCAAGGACCCGGGCACATTCCAGAGCACCGAGAGCAATGCCAGCACGGCGGCCGGAAGGCAGAGAAATGTTCCGCTCAGCACCGTACTCAGTGTGTCGTAAACCGAAAGCCGCAGCCACGCCGCACTCAATGCCAGGGTAAGGGTAAGCATCCACGCGAGTGCAAGACCCACACCCAGCAGTCGGAGCGTGAGCGGCAGGCGATCGCGCAGCAGCGTGCGCACCGGCTGTCCCAGGGCGAGCGAGGTTCCCAGATCACCATGCGCAGCTCGATTCATGTAAGAGAAATAAAACTGGAAGACGTTGCGGTCTCGATTCCGGGCATCATGCAGTGCCTGCAGGCTTTGGGCGTTCAGGTGCGGATCCAACTCCCGCTCATCGACGTTGAAGCCCGGCGCCAGGCGCACCAACGTTGCGGAGAGCAATCCCCCGAGAAGAACGGTTGCCAGCAGGGCCAGCGCATGCCCGGCAATTTTCCATCGCAGGCGTCGCATTTATTCCCCGGAGGCGCCGCGCGCAAGAGGATCTTTGCCGGCGGAACCTTTCGCGTGGTGAGTCTGCTTCACGGAATACATGCGCCGGTCGGCCTCAGCCAGCAGCGCCTCCACGTCATAGCCGTCTTCAGGACAGAAGGCCGTTCCGACGCTCAGGGTGACCACGTCGCGTCCGCAGGTGTGGCGTCCCGCGTCGACGGCCGCTTCGTTCAAACGGATTGTCTTTTCCTCGACCGCTTCCACAGCGAGGCCCGGAGCCGTGATCACAAATTCATCGCCGCCCATCCGGGCAACGTAGTCGTAACCGCGGCAAGCATCCTTCAGGCGCGTGCTGAACTCGCGCAGCAGTTTGTCTCCTTCGAGATGCCCGAAGGAGTCATTGATCCTTTTGAGCCCATCTATGTCGCAGACCATGACCGCGAGCGAAGTCTTCATGCGCCGGCAGCGCGTCACTTCCTGCGCCAGATGCACAAATAGCGAGCGAGCGTTGGGCAGCCCCGTGAGGAAGTCCGTGGTCGCGGAACTTTCCGCCTGCTGATATTTCAAGGCATTCTCCACCGAGAGCGCCACCTTCGAAGCAACGGCTAAGAGAATCCGGAGATGGTCTGCCGTGAAAGCGTCCTGAGTCGAGTGATACATCGCCAGCACGCCCACGACGCCATTCAGTCCCTGCAACGGAACCGCCAGAGCAGAAGACAAGCTCGCGGTTTTCGGATCGGAAACGTAACCGGACTCTACCTGCGGGTTGCCATTGATGATGGGCTTACAGTTTTCCGCAACCCAGCCGCACAACCCATCGCCCATGCGGATTTTCAGTGAAGACAGAACGCGAAAGTTTTCGCCGCTCACCAGCTCCGGCAGCAACCAGCCATTCCGGTTCACGAATACGGCAATGGAGTCATACGCAATCAACTTGCGCAGCCGCATCGACAGCACCGAAAGGGTTTCGCTCAAGCTTAGCGAGTTTCCCAGATCCTGGCTCAACTCGAACATGGCTTGGGCCTCTTGCCTCGCCGATGCGATCGAGGTAAGGAAGTCAGAGTCGTTCTGCGAGTTGGTGGCCCATTTCTCGAACCCGGTGGCAGGAGCGAGGCCGCGCTCGACCCGCAGCTCTCTGGAGAATCCGCGCGGAATAAAGCCGTCCTCATAAGTTTGCGCGATGCGTTCCAGATCCACATAGCGGCGCTCCAGAACTTCCACGATCTTCGGGTCGAACCACGTTCCTGCTCTCTCTTTCACTCGATCCATGGCCCGATCGAGCGGCATCGCCTGCCGATACTGCCGGTCTGAGGCGAGGGCGTCCAGACAATCCACCACCGCCAGAATTCGCGCGCCGATCGGGATCGCTTCGCCGCTAAGCCCAGCGGGATAGCCCGACCCATCCCATCTTTCGTGATGCGAGCGCACGATCGGGGCCACGGGATAAGGGAAGGCGACCCGATCCAGGATTTCAGCGCCCACCAGCGGATGCACCTTCATCTTCTCGAACTCTTCGGGCGTGAGCCGCCCCGGTTTGTTGATGATGTGCTCCGGCACGGCGAGTTTGCCAATGTCATGCAGCAGTGCCGCAGCCCGCAGCGCTTCGATTTCATCCGGCAAGAGACCGATCTCTTTGGCGATTTCGACAGCATAGGTCCGCACCCGTTGCAGGTGCGTGTGCGTAGTGTGGTCCTTGGCCTCGATCGCAAGAGCCAAAGCCTCAATGGTTCGCATGTTCAACGAAGCAATCTGCTCCACATGCCGTTTCTCAACTTCCACGCGCTCTTTCTCGGCTTCCAGCCGTCCTAGATACAGCCGATAGGATCGATACACCCAATAGATCACCGGCAGCACGAGCAGCGAGGTCTGCCACCCGGCGCGCTGGTTGATGATTCCAACCAATCCCACTGCTGCTGCTCCCACGAGGTAGTAAGGAAATGACCAGAAGTAGCACTCCTTCCAAACCTTACGGCTCGATTTGTTTTCCGTAAGCGCGATGACCACGGAGATGGGTAGCGTATTCGCCAGAAAAAAAACCAGCGCAGCCAACATCAGCAAGACAGGTTTATTCGTCCCGACTCTCGGCTCAAGCCAGTGATAACTGACGAAGCAGAGCGCGCTGGCGTTTGCCATCATGCCGAAGACATTGAACAGAACTTTGACTGGATCCAGCCGATTTTTTGTGTGCCAGATGCTCTGTATCAGGGTGGCCGCGCAGCCGATCACCAGAGTTTCCGGCAAACTGAGCTCCATTACGCCCAGAAGAATGAATAGGAAGTTCACTGACATGGTGCCGTCGATGCCAGGCAACTGGACCTTCAGGCTGGAAGCCAGGACGGCCACAGCCAGGTAACACATAAACCGAGTCGGGTCCGCGGATTGCCAGTGCCACAGGGCGGAGCACAGCACCACCATTCCGAGCGAGACCGCGATCCCGACAAATAGTTTCGTTCGAGTCGACATTGCGCTGTTGCTGCTATCGCAAGGGGAGGCGGCAGACTGCGTCCACGGCGAGAGAAGTCCTTCCCGCGCACACCTCGGGCGAGCCTGTTCAGTGAAATGCTATTGCGGTTAAGGGGTTTTAAGTAGCTTACTTCAGTAACCAGAGCCAGCGCCGGCTGGGTTGTTCGGCGACTGGGCTGAGCGAGACTCTCCACCCTGTCCCGTGCCTCTGGGTGCGCGGTTACTTTCGTGATCATCCGAGGCTGCATACTCAATCCAACCCTTGTCTGCTGTGTCAAGATCAACTCCAAACGCGCGGGATGCCACCGGTAAATCTCAATTCGCAGTCGCAAGGGTCAACCATCGATGCCGGCGCAGTCGGCGGAATCGCGGTTCTATCTGCCAATCTCAAAGGGAAAATAACTGGCTGCGATGAAGCTGCCCTGAAGGTCTTCGGCTGTACCGCCGCGGAAGTCCTCGGCAAAACTCTGGCAGTTCTTATCTCAGTAAAGGACGGCGCCGGGCAAAGTCAACTACTAAAGACCATGCTCGCCGCGGTGCTGGAGCACGGTCAGTATCGATCTTCACACTCGTGTCAGAACAAGGCCGGCAAGAACTTTACGGCGGACTTGGTGCTCACACTGCTTCGTGACGACAGATCGGCGCCGGCAGGAATAATCGCCTTGCTCTCTGTGGTTGAGGCGAAATCGATTTCCGGCTCGGTGCCCACCAAAGCGCGCGATACCAAACAGCAAGATGCCGATGAAGACGAGACCGCGCACACTGTTTCGCGTGAAATCGACGGCACCAATCTTATACTCGCCAGTCCAGTAATGCACCGCTTCATGCGAATGGTGGACCGCGTTGCCGGCCATGCTGAGAGCGTGCTGGTCACCGGTGAAACCGGAACCGGCAAGGAACTCATCGCCCATGCGATTCATCAGGCTTCGAATCGGCGCAGCCGGCCTGGGGTCGACATCAATTGCGCCGCGCTTCCCGAGAACCTGGTCGAGAGCGAGTTGTTCGGTTATGAAAAGGGCGCTTTTACTGGCGCCGATGCGTCCAAGCCCGGCCTGTTCGAACTGGCCGACAAGGGCACGCTCTTTCTCGATGAAATCGGAGAACTGCAGCTTCAAACTCAAGTGAAGTTGCTGCGCGTGCTCGACGGATCTCCTTTCTACCGCCTGGGAGGGCACCGCAAGATCACAGTCGACGTCCGCATAATCGCAGCAACGAACCAGGATCTCGACGCTGCCGTCACCGCTGGCCGCTTTCGCCAGGATCTCTTTCATCGTCTCGGGCAGTTTCAGCTTCGCGTGCCTCCACTGCGGGAGCGTCCTGAGGACATCGTCGCGCTAGCCGAGCATTTCCTCAGCCTCAAGAATCCTGGCAGTTCCTTCGCGCCCGATGCCGTTTCCGCGCTTCTCTCGCATTCCTGGCCCGGAAATGTTCGCGAGCTGCGCAACCTCATCGCTCGCGTTGCCGTGGAATCGCGCAGTCCTGAGATCCACAAATCACAGATCACAGACGCGATGTCGGGCAACCCGGTCGCGCAGCGTCAGTCTGCTTCCATGCCGGTGGGCAATCTCGAGAGCATGGAAGAGCAGATGATCATTCGCGCTCTGGAGCGCAGCGGTGGTCATCGTAGCCAGGCCGCGGACCAGCTTGGCATCTCCCGCCGCACGCTCAGCCGGAAGCTGAAGGAATACAACATCAACGTAAATTCCGCCGACGCTGCGAATTCTTTGGCCTACGTAAGCCTGGAGCAGCAGAAGTTTTTCCGCGCTCGCATCCAGCTTGCGGTTGCGCTGAAGAACCAGCAGGGCGAAGAAGTGTGCGTTCAGGGTGTGAACCTCAGCACCGGCGGCATGGGCGTGGATGGATTGAAAGAACCGATGAAGTTTACCGGCCTGCTCGACGTCAGCTTTCCGCTCCCTGAGAGTGAGACTATTTTTCGAGCGAAGGCCCGCATCGTCTGGTTCGGCGGCGAAGGCCGCGTCGGCCTTCGTTTCGCCGTCATCGACCCCGCTCTATTCGAGCAGCTACAGCATTGGACAAACAACAAGATGAAGAACGAAGGCTGGGAACTGCCCACAGGACCTCAGTAAGACGAACTCGATAGCGCTCGCTAATCCTTAATCCTTGGCTAGAATCCTTAGCTAGTGCACGGGCGCCGGCTGTGGCGCCGCCTGCGGAGCCGTTGCACTAGGAGCGGAGAAGTTTACCTTCGGAACCTCGCGCGATCCCGGCGAGGCTTCAAAGTAAGCTTCGTTCGGCTTGAATCCCGCAATCCCCGCGAAAAAGCTGTTGGGGAACTGCTGCACGTAAGTGTTGTAATCCTTCAGCGTGTCGTTGTAACGCTTGCGCTCAACCGCAATGCGGTTCTCCGTGCCGGCAAGCTCATCCTGTAAGCGCAGGAAATTCTCGTTGGATTTCAGTTGAGGATAGTTCTCAACCACCACCAGCAGGCGGCCAAGCGCTCCATCGAGCTGTCCATTGGCTGCGATCTTCTCCTGCGGCGTGCCCGCGGAAAGCAGCGCAGAGCGCGCCTTGGCGATATCTCCGAATACGGTGACTTCCTGCTGCGCATAGCCCTTCACCGTCTCCACCAAATTAGGGATCAGGTCAGCGCGGCGCTGCAACACGATGTCGACTTGCGACCAGGCCGCCTTCACCGCCTCATTCTTGCTGACCAGCGTATTCTTCACGCTCACGTACTGGCCGAAAACAAAAAGGCATCCCAGCAATAGAATTGCGACGATAACGACGACTACGATCAGCGCTTTGTTCATGACATTCCTCCCCAAAACCAGCATCGCGAATTCTAAGTAGAGCCCGCGGTGCCCGAGTCCAGCATTCTATCAACTGCGGCAGCTACCTGCTCGATCGCTGCCAGATATCGAGAAAACACATCTGCCACATTCAACTTCTTACGATCGGCTTTCCGCTCCCTGACGTCCAGCACCTGCAGTATGCCCGAAGCATCAAAGCCAATTTGTTTTGATAACGCCTGCACCGCGTCCCGCCTACCAATGGGTGCATCGTGGCCGAGCACGATGAGCGCGTGGCGGAAGAGCGTGGCGAACGACGAGACTGATCGCAGCAGCAACTCCCACATGCGGGAGTCGTTACCGGAGGCGAGGAGCAAATGCTGGCGCAGAAGAGCCAGCTTTTCCCGCAGCTCATATTCCACCTGGATGCTGTGCAAGTTCGCCGGAATCGACAGCGCCTGCACGAAGTCTTCGCCGAAAAGTACGCGATGGTGCTGCTGCATATCCAATAATTCGATGGTAAATATGTCGGTGGAACGCCGGATCTCCTCATGCGTCATGAACAGAGGCGTCGGTTGTTTCTGCGCATTCCACCATTTCACAGCGGGGGCCAGCACCTCCAGCGCTGCAAATGAGCTGTCGCGAATCACACAGAATAAGTTCACATTCGAAAACTCAGGATGAAAATCCCCCGCGACCGCCGATCCAAACAGGATCACGCTCTCCAGGTTCGCTTCAGCCGCCGCCCGCAGTCGGCTGACAAAATCGTTAATCGTTTTTTCCGGAATCATTCGTTTCCTCGCTGGCTACCAGCTGCTACTGCCCCCGCCACCACCCGAACTGCCACCGCCGAAGCCTCCAAAACCACCCCCACCGCCAAACCCGCCTCCACCCCCGAATCCGCCGCCGCCACCTCTATATCCACCGCCTCCGCCAAACATTCCGGAAAACAAAATCCAGAAAAGCAAGCTGCGAAGCGGAGTGACGAGAACGATGATAATGATGACAATCAGCAGAATGATTCCGCCGGCCGACATGCCCCGGCTCGGCTCCTCCACCGGAGCCGGTGCGAGCTGTGGGGCAGTAAGTTGGATTCCGGCATCCTGTGCGATGACGTTGGCCACGCGCGTGGTCACCAGCAGCAGTGCCTGGCTATAGTTTCCACTGCGCATGAGCGGGATCGCCTCCCGCTGAAACGAAGTGACCTTGCCGTCAGTCAGGATCGGCTCCAGTCCATAGCCAACCTCAATGCGCGCGCGATGGTCATCGATCGCATAAAGGATCAGTACCCCAGTGTCCTTGGATTTGCTGCCCACGCCCCATTGATGGAATAGGGCGACCGCGTAGCTTTCGATATCCGAGCCGTCGAGCGAATGAATCGTCACCACCGCGATCTGGGCATGCGCCTTCACTTCGATCTGGTGGCAGATATCGTCGATCTGCGCGATCGTATTCTGATCCAGAACGTGGGCAAAGTCGTTGACGTAATCAGTGGCTTTGAGCTGTGAGACTGGTTCGGCCTGCGCCGCCAAAGCCAGCAGCAGCGCACTTGTCACACTCAGCCACAATTTCGCGTAAGAACTCATCGAAGTGCAAATTGTACAGGACGCAAGGTAGGGAATGATCGGCCCCGGGCGGCGAAGGAATCACGCGGAAACAGAGGGACTAGGAGATGCGCCGGCTTCTTAGCCGGCGCATCCGCAGAGTATCAAATCGTTGTTGGTTCACGCCGTCAGTTCACGCGCAGAAGCATCAACGTGCCGCTTTCAAGCTTTACATTATTCTTTTCTGAACTGAGGAGAGAACCTTGGTTCGCTGTCGGCGGCGGCGTCAGTTTCAGATCGGAGATTCCGACCACTCCTTCTGTCTGCGCCGTAATCCGGGGACGCGTGCTCGCGCTCGTCTGTGTATCGGTTGGCATGTTGCCTTGCGACGCGGTCTGAGGCGCAGGCGACGGCGTGGATCCGCCCATCCCGCCGGCTCGCGACGAATTGGGATAGCCACCTGCTCCGCCGCTCGGAGACGCTTCGCTGTTTCCGCCTGCACTGTTCGCCGAATTCTGTGAACCCGAATTCTGCGA
>DATHOK010000120.1:0-26279 GCA_035484995.1 Verrucomicrobiia bacterium
TCTTCATCGTTTGCAACGCGTCAGTGATGGAGAAGGCGGGTTTATAAGGCCTCACCGTCGTAAGCGCATCGTACACATCCACGATCTGCAGCACTCTGGCCGTGATCGGTATAGCTTCCCCTTTAAGTCCATCTGGATATCCGGAGCCGTCGAATTTCTCGTGATGATGGCGAATGATCGGCAGTACGGAGCGGAAGGACTTCAACGGCGCGCAGATGCGCTCCCCAACCACTGGGTGCTCCCGCATGAGTTTCCACTCGTCTGGTGAAAGGCTGGTCGGTTTCAAGATAATCGCGTCGGGTATTGCGATCTTTCCGATGTCGTGCACGACGCCAGCACGCCGGAGAGCAGTAATCTGATCTTCTGGCAGTTTGAGATGTTCTCCCAAAGAAGCTGAATACTCGGCCAAACGCTCACAATGTCCGTGCGTGTAAGGATCCTTCCCCTCAATGCTCCGGGCAAGGGTGAACAGCACGGATTCCGCGCGCTCAAGCTCGTCCGTACGGAGTTTGAGTTTGAGCAGGGAGCGCACCCGTGCAAGCAATTCGGTACGGTCCACGGGACGAGTGAGGAAGTCATCAGCTCCCGCCTTGATACCTTCAATGCGATCCTGTTTGTCAGAAAGCGCCGTAATCAGAATTACAGGTATTAGATAAGTTTCAGGATTGGCCTTGATTTTCTCGCAAGTCTGAAAGCCATTCAGATTGGGCATCATGACGTCAAGGATCACCAGATCGATCGGAACGATAGACAACTGCTCCAAAGCGGCTGTGCCGTCTGAAACCGTTGCGACCTTGAATCCCTCTGCGGTGAGCAATTCCTCTAACAGCTCGCGGTTGGACACCTGGTCGTCAGCGACTAAGATCGTGCCCGTTACAGGCTGCATGGATTTACTAAACATCGAATACCTACTAACTTCAACAGCTAAGGTTCTCCCAGCGTTACACAACAGGTTAGTAACTGCTAATTACCTAAGTCATTTCATTGGTCTTGTTCGGATTTCGTAAAAAGAGGGGGACACAGCGCGCGGAATTGTGCCTCGAAAACCCTATAAGCTATAGACAGGGACAGGCTGTTCCAGTCTGCAAGCGCAACCGAGCAGAGCCCTGGGGACCATCGGTTTGCGAGGCCTCACCTGTGCCAATGACGGAGATCTGCTTCTCATGATAACTTTCACTCAAGCCAGTTGTTCACGAACCGAAGCGACACGAGGCTGAACGATGGATTCCTGTACCCGCGATTTGAAGATCCTGGTAGCGGATGATTCCCCGGTATATCGCAAACTGGTCGAGCAATCGCTTGCAACAGAGCACTACCCTATTCTGTTTGCCAAGACTGGCCGTCAAGCCGTGGATCTGTTTATCGAACACCAGCCTGCACTTGTGATCACCGACTGGAGCATGCCCGACATCAGCGGCATTGAACTGTGCCAGCGTATCCGCCGAGACCACAAAGAGACCTACGCTTACGTCATCCTCCTTACCGGCAACACCGACAAAGAGGAAGTGATTGAGGGTCTGGCCGCCGGGGCCGATGACTACCTAACTAAACCCTTCCATCCTGGAGAACTGCAGGCCCGCGTAAGGGTCGGCCGCCGTATTGTCGATCTCCACCGCGAAGTCCAGGACAAGAATCGACAACTGGAAGAGATGGCTCTCACCGACTCGCTTACCGGCCTGCCCAATCGCCGTGCCATCGATTTCTGGGCAGGGCGCCAACTCAGCGCGGCGATGCGTCACGATTTCCCCGTTTGGGTAGTCATGGCCGACCTGGATCACTTCAAGAGCATCAATGACACCCACGGGCATGATGCCGGAGACATCGTGCTCAAGAGCTTCGCCGAGATTCTCAAGTCCAACACTCGCAGTTCAAACATTTGCGGACGCCTTGGAGGCGAAGAATTTCTGGTGGTCATCACACATGTGGAAAAGGAAAATGCCGCCATTGCAATTGAGCGTATCCGCAAGCAGTTTGCAGCCCAGAAGTTCACCATTGGGCGCCGCACTTTCGGTGCCACCGCGAGCTTTGGAATTGCGGGCATCCCCGCAACGGCACGTCCCGATTTTAATGACCTGGTGACTCGTGCAGACGCAGCTCTATACGCCGCAAAGCGTCAAGGGCGTAACCGCGTCGCTTTTGAAACAGAAACGACGTTGTCAACGACTGGCGAAGGATAGGGGCGGTAAAAGCGGTAAGTCGTCATTCACAACTAACTGAGCGGCAAACCTTCGGTGTAAGATCTCCCGTGAGTTTACTGTGAGGCGCTACGGGAAAGA
This sequence comes from Verrucomicrobiia bacterium, assembly GCA_035484995.1. GTDB lineage: Bacteria > Acidobacteriota > Terriglobia > Terriglobales > Acidobacteriaceae > Sulfotelmatobacter. The sequence goes on from DATHOK010000120.1 coordinate 2,277, forward strand.
TCCGAAAATCGGACTTTGGTAACTTTCCATCGGTCGCCGCTTGTCTAGAATTAGTTCATCCCCAGAATCTCAATCGTCTAGACTAGGCGGCTATCGCTGTGAGTTCACAATCTCCGTCCGAGCGCCCAAAGCCGCCGTCCCTCCGAATGCGGCAAGTCGAGGGCCGGGAGTGGTGGCTTTGGGGTTCAGCCGTAGCCGTCACCCTGGTCCTGACCTTCGGTATCCTTTCGTTAACCTTTCCGGGTTTTCATTTACCTACCGACGGCGTTTATTCGCTGAATCTCAAAGAATGGGTTCGCGGACTGGCGGCTCTCGTTCTGCTATTCGATATTTACACGGTTTACCAGCAGCGTGAGTTGCAGCGAATCCGCCGCCAGTTGGGGGAGCGCGAACGTCTGTTTCAATTGATTACGGAGAATGCCGCGGACATGATTGCCGTCGTCGACCGCAACGGACAGCGCCTGTATAACAGTCCGGCATATCAAAAAATATTAGGATATGGCGCCGAAGAACTGGCAGCTACTTCTTCTATGGATCAGATCCATCCTGAGGATCGAGCACGCGTGCTCGAAGCTGCGGAAAAAGCTCGCAACACCGGCCGGGGTGAACGCCTCGAATATCGCATTCGCCATAAAGACGGCTCCTGGCGCTTTATTGAGTCAACTGCCAGCGCGATTCGCAGCCCGGAAGGCGAGACTGAAGGTCTGGTCATCGTTAACCGTGACATTACGGAGAGGAAGCGGGCCGAGGAAAAGCTGGACCACCTGTCCTTCCACGACGGCTTGACCAATCTACCTAACCGCGCACTCTTTCTCGATCGACTGCAACGTGCGATCACTCAGGCGCGGCGGCACTCCGACTTCAGATTCGCTGTGCTTTTCATTGACATTGACGAATTCAAAGTAATCAACGACAGTCTCGGCCATGCTGCTGGTGATGCGTTGCTCATCCAACTGGCGCAGCGTTTAAGCATCTGCCTTCGCGGCGCCGACACCATTTCACGTCCCCGCCTGGGTGGCACTGCGGGGCCCCTCGTGGGCGAGAGCACGCTAGCGCGGCCCGGAGGTGACGAGTTCATTGTCCTTATCGAGGAGCTTCATGACCCTAGCGACACCATTCGCGTCGCCGAGCGCATTCAGCAGAAATTGGCCGTTCCTTTTGACTTGAATGATCAAGAGATCGTCTTGACCGTAAGCATCGGTGTTGCTTTCAGTGGCAATGCCGGGGCGGAGGCGCAGGACGTCCTGGGCGATGCCGAGATTGCCATGTATCGTGCCAAGAGCGCTGGCAAGGGACACTGTGAAGTGTTCGACCATGCGATGCATGCCGGTGCCATCAAACGCTTGCAGCTCGAAACTGACCTGCGCAAAGCTATCGAGTTAAACCAACTCTGCGTTCACTACCAGCCGATCGTGTCATTGCTCAACGGCCAGATCGTAGGGTTCGAGGCCCTCAGTCGCTGGCAGCGTCCCGAAGGTCTGGTCATGCCGGGAGAATTCATCGCGGTTGCAGACGAGACCGGACTCATCTTGCCTATTAATCGCCAACTGCTTTACGACGCTTCCCGGCAGCTCCGTGCCTGGCAGGCGCTTTTTCCTTCCGATCCACCCCTCACGCTCAATGTAAACATCACGCCCAAACAGTTTGCGCAACCGGAGCTGGCTTCTCAGATTGCCAAGACTTTGCAGGAGACAGGACTGGATCCGAGGTGTGTCAACTTGGAGATCACAGAAACGATCGCCATGGGCGATGCCAAGAGGTCTGCGGTTGTGCTATCCGAGTTAAAGGCGATCGGCGTCAGTCTGGACATCGACGACTTCGGCACCGGCTACTCCTCCCTCAGCCGCCTGCAAGGCTTCCCGGTCGATACTCTAAAGATCGACCGTGCCTTCATCTCGCGTATAGACACCGACCTCGCAACCCACGAAATCGTTCGCATCATTGTCATGCTCGCCCATGGCCTCCGATTGAAGGTCGTCGCAGAAGGTGTTGAAACTCAAGCGCAGGTTGACCTGCTCAAGGATATTGGCTGCGAACTGGCACAGGGCTACTTCTACTCTAAACCAGTCGCTGTGGAGACAATTGAGCAGCTTTTGAGTGACAACAGAGCCGCATGCGTCTCATCAACGCGAGCGAAAACTGCTACTTCGTCCACATGAAAACTAAACGGATGAATGAGTGCTATGGCGATATCCTGAGTCGTGATCCTGGCTTCCAAGATTCTCACCACTTCAGGACTTCCCAGCCGGGGGGCCGGCTTTGCGTTGTAGCTCCGGATCACTCCGCGGGTTTCCAGCCCTCTGGGAGCATATCGAATGCCAGGGTGTCACGGTAAGCGTACTGATTGCCTTCCAGTACTGCCACTGGCGTCAACATGTGCCAGATACGATCATCGTCGAAGACGTAACACTCACCCGTTTCGCGCATCGTGAAGCGATCCAATTCGTGTTTGTCATTGTCGGTTATGACGACTTCGCCCCCCTGAGCTCCGCAGCGGCCCAGTAGATGCGTGGCGATGTATTTTTCTCCGTCTTTATGTAAGCCCGGTGGGCTCGTGTCACACGGTCGGCCCGGCGTAGCCGCAAACCGCATTAGATGGCTGTTGACCAAATACCTCGTACCCACGGCCGACAGTGGCAAGTGATGAAGGTGGTAAGCAATCATCTTACGAAGTCCTACAGAACCGGCGATCGCCGGGGGCAAAGGGGCGTACTCTCGCGGCCGGTCGCCAAGCGTCGGGTTGTATTTTCTTAGCTGCAGATAGGGCGCATTCTCCTCTGTCAACCAAACTTTTACGCCGCCCTCAACGATCTCGGCTCGGAGACGATTTAGGGAACGATACCTTTCGCCTCCGTCGTAGTACTTGTCCTTCGGCAGCGACCAGGCCGCATGGGACAACGCTTCCAGCGCGCGCGCTATGTCTATATCAACTCTGAGCGGTTGACGACTGAACCCGCGCTCGGCCAGTTCGTTTCGCGACCTTGCATATGTTGCAACTGGAATAAAACTATCGTGACTCACAATTGCTCCTGACAATCCTAACGATTGCCTGCTCACGCAGATTCCAGTATCTCTCGCTGGCCGCGAATCGACTGACACTCAGCGCCCATTAAACCGGAACCTCCTCTTTCCTACTCCAAGGGCGTTCGCGATCGTACATCCATCTCGGGGTTCACGGTAAATTCGGAACGGTGATCATCCGAAGTCGTGAGAATTGGTTACCCATGCAGGCACTCGCCGTCAATGACTGTAACCTGGATTTTACTTCAACGTGGCTTGGGCTGGGGGCTTGTCACGTTTCCCCTGTCCACGACAATCCATAGCGATGTCTCCGTCCCAGTACCAACTAGATTGAAGGCCGCCCTTTTTCATCGCGACGAAAAGAATGGGAAATCGTCCGCGATGTGTGGTCGCTAAACAGACATTTACACTCATTGAGGATTGGACTGGATCCGGGTCGATGAGTGTAATGATTCCATAACAATGTCGGGATGTTTCACCAACCAAAAGCCGGACGCACGTGGCCCGACGGATCTGCGCTGCTAGCTATAACAGATTTCATACTGACGCCCTCTGACTGCGGTGGAAACGAAAGAGAGCCGCTACCTTGGAAGATTTGCGAGGCTTGCTGTTGCTTTGCGGGCAATCAACCGGAAGTCCTTAATCTGAGCTTCGGACTTGACCGCGGTTAATTCGGCGCGAGCGGCAGAAAACTGGCCTGACTTGGCTTCTATCTCTCCGCGGAGCAGGCGAGCCTGCAACCCATAGCCCGCAGATCCAAACTTAGCGCTCTGAACTAAGATCGGAGCCAGTTCCTCGCGGGCTTCGAATAGCTTCCCAGTGGCTTCTTTCGCGCGAGCGGCTGCCAACTCAGACTCAAAACGCATCCAGACGTCCCCACTCGCCCGCGCGAGTCTTAGTCCTCGGTTCGCCGCAGCTTGGGCCTCCTGAGGCTTTCCCTCAGCCATGAGAAGTTGAGCCAAAACAGAATACGAAAGAGAAGCGTCGCCGGAAGCGTCCTGCTTATCGAAAACGGCGGCGGCCGAATGAGCCAGGGGTTCTGCTTCTGCGGGTTTGCCTTGTTCCAAGAGGGCCTGGGCTAACCGGATTTGGCTCTCCGCCAGTTGAACCTCTCCGTGGATCTCTTTGCGTACCTCTATCGAGCGTTCCGCAGCAGTTCGTGCCTCATCCAGCCGGTCTTGCGCAATCAGAATGCCGGCTATATCCGCCAGGCAGTATCCGAGTTCGCGCTTACTACCAAGGTGTTGAGCCACTGCCATGGCCTCATCATATTTTGTGCGAGCGTCGTTAAGTCGCCCTTGCGCAAAGAGAACCTCCCCCATATTCAACGTTGTAACGCCTTCGCCAAACTTGTTGCCGATGCGGCGAAATATTTCGAGAGCTTGCTCCTTCACTCGGAGTGCGTTCGCCGTGTCCCCCATACTCAGCATGACGTTTCCAATATCGTCGAGGTCGCTGGCTACTCCACGTTCATTCTTGATCGCGCGCTGAAGGGATAGCGCTTCTTCCAGGTGCTTTCTCGCCTGCGGTAAATCTCCCTGCTGTGTCAGGAGCACTCCAAGATTGTGAGAACAAGAGGCCAGATTCCCCATATCGCCAATTTTGCGGAATTCAAGAAGGGCTTCGTCGAACGCCTTCCGAGCACCTACGAAATCCCCCTTGTCCCCCAGCAGATTAGCGATTCCACTCAGAGCAGCAGCGGCGCTCCGCTGATTCCCGCCGGCAATCCAGAGCTGACGCGCTTTCGAGTAAGCTGCGAATGCCCGATCCGTATCTCCCAGACGTACCGAAGCCCATGCCTCTCTCGACTTGGCCACGGCCAATAACAAATGGCTCCCTTGAGCATCAGCTCGTGTAGCAGCCGCGACGGCGGCCTGCTGGCTGCGCCTGAAGTCACTTAAAGCCTCGGCCGCCGAAGCTTCGGCTAAGTCGATGCGTGCATCTTTGTTTGCAGGTTCGCCAAGACTGCGCATGAGAGCTACGGTTTGCAGCGCATCTTTTCCCTGGCCGGAGCGCGATTGTGCGCTGGCCAATCGAAGGGCGTAGTCTAGATCGTCCGGAAAGAAGGTTCTTAGAGTGCGGTAGATCTCGATTGCTGCCGGAAGGTCGTTGGACAATTCCCGGTATCGGCCTTCGATAGAAAGCTGCTCCTCGCGCGACAGGTTGTGAGAGAGACCAAACGCTTTCGCTGCTTCTTCCCGCGCTTTGGTGTCATAGCCCAGCTCTGCCCACGCTTCGGCGAGCCCTGAGTGCGAGAGTGCGTGCTTGGGATCGGCGCCTGTCGCCTTTTCAAAAAGATCTCGGGCGGCCAGCGCATCAAAGCTTTCAAGCTTGGCCAGACCTTCCGCGTACAACCGCTCTGCCTTGGGGTTGGACGGCAAAGACGACCGTGCTTGAGCGGCCTGCTCGCGTGACATGTTGCCAATGGCCAAGCGCTCCCGCATCCGGGACCCGGCTTCCGAGATTAGATCGAACAGATCAGCTTCATTGCCGGTAACCGCATCTTCCGCCACCGTCTCTCCTGCAGCCGCGTCTTGCAGTCGAAGATCCAGACGGATCCGCCTCTTGTTTCCGTCTTCCAGAATGGTGTAGGAACCCAGCGCAACGTAATCGGTTCCCAGGTTCGATCGCAGACGGAGCAGAGAGTCTTTGGCAAGGGTGTCAGCTTCTCCCCAGGGCACGTCGCGGCTGGCACGGGCGACTTGCTCACCCGGGATAATGCGCAGGTGTTCTCCTGCCGCCAGTTCGGTGTTCAACATCTCGACTAGCGCCACGGAAAGCCACTTCGTATCCTCGCGTCCGCTAAGATTTCGGAAACCAAGCACCGCGACCGCGGGCCGCATCTTCACGGCCGGGAGACCCACCACGGGTCCCGTTCGCTCCGCGAGCCGCCCAACCCGGGATCGATAGACCAGAACACCGACCCCTATCAGCGCCGCAATTGCGACCACTATTCCGGTCCGTACTCCGATCGGGCCCCTTCGTGGAGCAACTTGTTCAACTACCACCCGCGCTCGAGAGCGGCTCTCCAACCGAAGAGTTTCCTCCACTTCCTGCATTGTCCCAAGTTGCGCTCCGAGTTGCACTTGCTCGACCTCACGAACAGTTTCAGCGAACTGATAGCCCCGCCCCGGTACGTTGACGATGTATCGCCTCTCTTGGGAGGAGTCACCCAGCGCTTTCCTGAGCACGAAGACGTTTTGACTGAGATTGGACTCTTCGACGAAGCTGTCGGGCCACAAGATCTTCATCAAATCATCTTTTGAAACGACTCGATCCCGATTCTCAATCAGCACTACCAGCGTTTCAATCACTTTTGGAGTCAGGGAGACGGGGTCCGTGCCGCGCGTTAAGAGCCTTTTTTGAGGATCCAGACGAAAGGGTCCGAACTCGTACAAGTGCTTGATCCGGCTGGGTTTCGTTTCCATTAAAAACCTTTGAGAAATTTTGAGCCGCCCTTTGAAGACTCTTGCATGCGCCCTCATGCATTCTGCACCGCGTTCGGCGGGATGAAGCGGCGCAATACCCCAGTTGGCAAGCAATCTACCACTGAATACGCCGCCGGGCAACGAGGAAGACTGGTGAGCCTACGCAAGGTGGTCACGGAAATCACGATCGAGACCAACCAGGTTCTGGTGATCAAGAGAAAGCAAGTTACCCGATCCATGTCCTGTAAATGTGCGAGTGAGGTGGAGTTGGTGCGACCCGAGTTCGTGCAGCCCGACACGGTGAAAGTCCTGGTCAATGAAGCAGGGAATCAGCAAGGCGCCGAGGAACCATCCAATACCCGTCTCTTGACCGACGCCGCGCACGGCTCTCATGCGATTTATCTGCAGTCCTTGCTGGGCGCAACCAGGCTTGCTAAACGATTCCTCAACTGTCTCGGACCTGGTAGCAAACCGGAAGACGAGCCCCCGAGAGCGAAAGACCAGAAATCCAAAGATGTAGATAGGGCATGAGTTTGTCGTCAGCCTGTGGGCGAATCACAAATCGATGGATGAAGGAGAGTTAAGTATGTCTGACAAGTTTCGTGCTGTTTCGTTCTGGCAAAGTGTGCGTCAGCACCTTCATGCTGCTGTTTGCGGCAGACTGCGCATCGTGACCTGTATTGTTGGCCTAGTCGTCTTCGCCGCGAGCTCCGCGATTGCCGACGTTTATCTTCGCAATTTGTTTCCATTTCTCGATTTCACCGGTTTTTCCGGGACATACAGCAATACCGGGAGCGTCGATCTGAGTGGTCCATTCTTTCAGAGTCTCGGCACGAACGGAAGAACCTGCGGCACCTGCCACCAACCCAACAACGCATTCGGATTGAGTGCCGTGGATGCCCAATTCCGATACTTCACAAGCCGGGGGAAAGATCCGCTGTTTGCGCAGATCGATGGTTCGACCTGTCCCACCGGCCCCATAAACAACAGTCTGGTTCTGAACAACGGACTGATTCGCATCGGACTGACCGTTCCGCCAAACAGCACCGACGCTTCCGCACCGCAATACACGATCACGGCTGTGCAGGATCCGTATGGTTGTGCTCTCACCACCGATTCCCAGGGAGTACAGACCGTTTCCGTTTATCGCCGGCCGTTGCCGACGACAAATTTAGGCTTCCTGAGCGCCGTCATGTTTGATGGACGCGAATCGCTCACGCTCCCTCTCAACAATGCGCAAACCTTCCCCGCCAACCTGAACGCCGACTTGACGCAACAGGCAATTGACGCGACCGTGACCCATGCCCAGGGACAGGCTCCGACGACCGCGCAACTCAGCCACATCGTGAACTTCGAACTCGCTCTCAACTCAGCGCAATTGTTTGATTTCGCCGCCGGAGATCTCTCAGAAAACGCGCAGGGAGGAGCCCAATTCCTGTCTACCCAACCGTACTATCCCGGAATCAACGATTCTCTCGGGGCCGACCCTCAGGGAAAACCGTTCACGCCCGATGTGTTTACGATCTACACGTCCTTCCAGAACTCCCGGAATCCGCAGCAAGCCTCGATTGCTCGCGGCGAGCAGATCTTCAACACCCAACCCCTGACGATCAGCAATGTCGCTGGACTCACTACCGGCAATCAGCAGATTACGGGCACCTGTACGACCTGTCACGATAACTTCAACGTGGGAAATCACTCGCTCCCCTTGCCGCTGGATATTGGAACCAGCCGCTCGCCCCAGTATGAAACCGACCCGAACATCCTGGCTGGGCTCAAGGAACTGCAAATGCCGGTCTTGCCGGTGTTCGAGCTGGTCTGCACTCAAGGTCCGCTCGCCGGCAATACCTATTACACATCCGATCCCGGCAAAGCGCTGATCACCGGACAATGCAGCGACATCGGTCGAGGGAAGGGTCTTATTCTGCGAGGGTTGGCCGCACGAGCGCCTTACTTCCATGACGGAGTAGCTGCCAACCTGCAGCAAGTTGTGAATTTCTATAACCAACGCTTCCAGATAGGCCTCACGCGGCAGCAGGTACAGGATTTGGTCAACTTCCTGCAAACGCTTTAGCCTCTGCCACTCGCGCGAACTGGCCCCGGCTGCGGTGGTTCGGGACGGTCACGTGGCCGCACCCAGGAGACAGGAGCCACGTTCCGGCATCCTTTACGCCCATTCGCTCAAAGCAATATGGGCACAAGATCACGTCTCCGATGGGATTAAGCATCCCCGGCACTCTGACACCCAGGCAGGACGAGCTGTGACACAGATCACCAAATGCAAGAAACAGTTGCCTCTAAACACATTTGCTGTCTGATTGTTGGCGTAAACATCCGCATTACACTCATTGACCTTTAACCAAGGGGCCGAGCTGCATTCTCAATGAGTGTGATCGCCTGTTCTCGACAGTTAGATACCCGTTCAGTGATAATGCGCTCATCGCAACCGCGAACTCTAAAGGTGATCGAAGTGAGAACGTTCTTAAGATGTGTCGTAATTTTCGGAGCTTTATTTACCATCATAGGGATCAGTACACTTCATGGGAAGGATGCAGAGTCCGCGTTCGTTCTTCAGATCACTCCGTCGCAAAATGCAGTACAGCCGGGGACCGCAAGTTGGAAAAAAGCGGAACCAGTTTTCTTTATTTTGACGATGAAGAACAACTCAGGGCATACGCTTCATTTTGCGCTGACGAATCCCGCACTCGATTACCGGGCAACGGTACTCGACTCGCAAGGCAAGCCAGTACCCGAAACGGAGGTTTTCCGGAAGATGAGAGAAGGGCGCAAAAACAGAATCGAGTCCGGTCGGAATATTTTGGTAGTGCTCAAGTCCGGTGAGACCCAGCAGGACACGATTGAGTTGAGCTCCGTGTACGAATTAGCCAACTCAGGCAAGTATACGGTACAGATCGAACGAGACATGCCGCCCGAACTTGGCTCGGGCGTTGTAGAGTCGAACCTCGTCAAGATCACGGTGGTCGAATAGTGCCTCTTTGCCGCTAACCTTCAAGGGCATCTACGAAGATGGCGACCGGAAGCTGAACTGATGACTGGCGATAATCTCTATTACACTCATTGACCTCCATTGACCTCGATCGGCCATTCTCCTCAATGAATGCAATCGCCTGGTTACGACAACCAGAGCGGGATCACTTCTTGGTGGTGCTGTTCGTTATCGCTCGTTAGGTGGAGTTTTCGTTCTCGAAGGTGTTTATGCCCAGAGATGATCAAATGGTTAATCGGGAATCTACCGTATTTGCGGGCGAGCCGCATTGTTCTTATATGTAGCCGTCGTCGTCGCCACGAATGCATCCCCATGATGGTTGTCGAGTAGGAATCTGCGGATCTGCGCAGGATCACTGGCAGTTGTTTTCCATTTTCAGTACGGCGCGGTACAAGTTTGGGCGGAGCGGGACTCTCGCCGTCTGTTTGGACGTGAGCTTGGTTCTTTGGTTTTTATGGCTCTTGATCCTGGGAGCCCTGCCTTGCCGAGCCCTTGCGCCCTCGGACTATTACAACCATATAGTGTTCGACAACAGCATCACGCCTGACTACTACTATTACAGCAGTGGGCGATCGGTGTTTCCCAGCACGGTACAGCTGATATCGGGAGGGCTGCCCGTCGACACAAAGACTTTTTTTACCCCTCCTAACGCACTGCGCCTGCAATGGCGTTCGGTAAAAGGTGGAAGCTGGGAGACGGAAGTACGCGCGGTCAGTATGCGCAACCGGTCTCCCGATTTCCGCGGTGACACGCTTTACATGTGGTGCTACTCGCCTGAACCGATCCCTGCCTCCGACCTGCCGGTAATTCAGTTGGAGGATGAAGAACACGATTTCACAGCGCCGCTGAAGCTAGACGGCATGACCGGCGACTTGGCGGCCAAACGCTGGGTGCAGCTTCGCCTTGCACTCGACAAGTTTGCGACTGCTTCCATTCATCCTTTTCAACCGCGCAAACTGCACAGCGTGCACTTCGGCCAGAACACATCAGATGACACGCCGCGGACCTTAATCATCGACGAGATCAAAATCGACGACAGGAGCGCGGCTTCGCCGGTCTCGCCCGAGATAAGGAATCCCCTGCCGCCGCCGCAAAACGTGCAGGCTAAAGGCTACGACCGGCACATAGACGTGAGATGGGACCCAGTTGAGGACAACGATCTGCAAAGCTATGCGATCTACCGCTCCATGGGAGGGCACAACTTTCAGCCCGTCGGTATTCAGACCGCTGGCATCAATCGCTACACCGATTTTCTGGGGCGGTCGGGGGTGACGGCCGCTTATCGGATCAGGGCCGTCGACCGCGCTTACCGCCAATCCGCCTTTTCCAGCGTGGCAAGCTCTTCGACCAGAGAGTTATCCGACGACGAACTGCTCACCATGTTGCAGGAAGCCTGTTTTCGCTATTACTGGGAGGGGGCTCATCCCATCGCCGGAGCAACGATGGAAAACATTCCCGGAGATGACCGAATCGTCCCGACGGGCGCCACCGGATTTGGCATCATGGCACTCGTTGTAGGAGTTGATCGCGGTTTCATCACTCGCGAGCAAGGCATCCAACGCCTCACGCAAATCTTGGACTTCCTCGAAAAGGTGCCACGCTACCACGGTGCTTGGCCCCACTTCTTGAACGGATACACGGCACAAAGCATGTTGGTTTTTGGCATGTTTGATAACGGCGGAGATCTGGTGGAGACATCATTTCTGATGGAAGGGTTGTTGACCGCCCGCCAATACTTCAAGGGAGCCAGTGCAGATGAGCAGGGTCTTTATCGGAGAATTACCCAACTCTGGGAGGCCGTGGAGTGGGACTGGTACCGGCGCTCCCCGCAAGATGACGCCCTGCTATGGCATTGGTCTCCGCAGTGGTCCTGGTATATCGATCACCGGCTCACCGGATTCAACGAAACCATGATCACTTATCTGCTGGCGATTGCGTCGCCTACGCACGCCGTTCCGGCCGATCTTTACTACACGGGATGGGCGGGCCAGTCACGGGCCGCGATTGCCTATCGCAGCGGATGGTCTGGCTCAACCGAAGGAGATCAGTATCGAAACGGTCATACTTACTACGGCATCAAGCTCGACGTGGGCGTGGGCACCGGCGGGCCGCTGTTCTTCACGCAATACTCGTTCATGGGCTTCGATTCCCGCGGCATCCACGACCGGTACACGGATTACTTTGAGAACAATCGCAATATAGCGCTCATTAATCTAGCGTATTGTGAGGCAAACCCTGGACACTTCCAAGGCTACGGGCCGCAGGATTGGGGACTGACGGCAAGCGATGACCAGTTGGGCTATCTCGCCCACGCTCCCAATCTGGTGAGCGACGACGGCACGATTACTCCAACGGGCGCGCTCTCTTCGTTTCCCTATACACCCGAAGCCTCGATGGCTGCCCTCAAGTTCTTTTATCGGGAACTAGGCGACCGGCTCTGGGGTGTATACGGTCCGCGCGATGCTTTCAATCTCGGTCGAAATTGGTTCTCTCCCACCTATATGGGCCTCGACCAGGCTCCGATTGTGGTCATGGTGGAGAACCACCGCACTGGCCTCATCAGGAAAATGTTTATGTCCAATCCGGAAATTCAGCCTATGTTAGATAAGATTGGGTTCCAGCACGATAAAGCTGCAAACACTGCCGGCACGACGCGCTAGCCGAACATTTCTTTCCTGTCCCTCGCTCTAACGGGCAGAATCTCCGGTCATTTTCCCGACAACCTTTGCTTCGATCATGTCATCTGAACCGCCGCCTCAACAAGGCGGGATTTCTTCGGCTAGAGGGCCAAATGGCTGGGATTCGCTCGCCTCCGCCTTTGTAAGGGTCATCGACTTAGTGAGTGCGCCGTTACCAATCGAAGGAGCCTCTATGCCGCATCGAACCTTGCCCGTAATCCTAGTGTTGGCAATCACATTCTTTGTTGGAGCTGCACAGGCTCAGTTTCGCGGTTCCCTCCGCGGAACGGTTACTGATCCCCAGGGCGAAGCGGTTTCTGGCGCGACCGTGACTCTAACGGACACCGCAACAAACAAAACCCTAGGGGCTACGTCCGACGCCAACGGCATTTACGAATTCAACGCGCTCGCGCCTGACCCCTACCAGCTTACCGTGGAGCACGAAGGGTTCACCAAGAAGGTGCTGGAGCAAGTGCAGATCATCCCCGAGCAGCCCAATTCACTGAACTTGCAGTTGGAGGTGGGCAAAGTCCAAATGACTGTAACCGTTTCAGGGACAACCCAGGCGCTGGACACCGAGACGGCCACACTGAGTGGCACGATCAACAGTAACCAGATCCAGAATATGCCGTCGTTCGGACGGGACGTTAGCAAGCTAACGGTGCTGGCTCCCGGTGTGTTCGGTGATAATGCGCAGGGAAGTGGCGGCGGCTCCGAAAGCATTCCCGGCACTGGGTCCCAGCCAGTGGCGTCGGCGGGTAACACCGGAATCTTTGCCACCGAAAACCTTTCGCCGATCCTTAGCAGCGGCAACCAGGCTCAGAACAACGGCATTTCGATTGACGGTATCAGCACCACCAGCGCCGTCTGGGGCGGATCCACCGTCGTTACGCCATCTGAAGATTCCGTCGATAGCGTAAAAATCGTCTCCAATAGCTATGACGCCGAGAATAGCCGCTTTAGTGGCGCTCAGATACAAATCATTTCCAAGAGCGGCGCCAACCAGGTCCATGGCAGTCTTTTCTTCGCCATGCACCGTCCCAATTTGAACGCTACTCAGCGATACAACGGCCATAACCAGAAGGACCTTAGAGATCCATACTTTTTTGATCAGTTCGGCGGCAGCGTTGGCGGCCCCATCTTGAAAAATAAGGTCTTTGCTTTCTTCAACTATGAGACAGTTCGCACTCCCGCTAGCGTACCCGTGCAAGCAAATGGATGGTATGATACGGCGGCCTTTGACGCTCTGGCATCTGCAGCCGGACCCATCGCCAATACCTACCTCACCTTTCCTGGTTCCGGCGTTATTGCAACCGGCATCAATCCTTCTACATGCACCGATGCCGGCCTCGCCGAAGGGGTAAACTGCGTAACGATTCCGGGCCAAGGGCTGAATATCGGAACGCCCCTGACCGCGGGGGTAGGCACCCAAGACCTCGGCTGGACTCAACCCACGAACCCCGGCTGCGGTGGGGCGGGCACCGGCTGCGGAACGACTGGGAGCCCCCTAGGCACTACGGCCGACATTGCGAACTTCCAAACCGTCTCCAGCTCCAGCTCAACCCACGCGCAGTACAACGGGCGCCTCGACGCCAATATCACGCCTAAAGATAGCCTCGCCTTTGCGATCTATTGGGTGCCACAGTCATTCAGCTACCTCAACGGCCCGGCCCGCGCGTATAACCTCTTTCATTACACTCAAATCAATGACGCGTTCTCCGTAGTCTGGAACCACACCATCTCCTCGAGCTTCCTCAACGAGGCTCGGGCGAACGCCGCCGGATGGCGCTGGAATCAGATCGCATCCAACCCTCAGTCGCCGGTTGGACTTCCTACGGATTCCATTCAGACAATTGGCAGCATTACTCCAAAATCCTTTGGACCTAATGTTGGCAGCATCTACGACCAGTGGACGTATACCTACAAAGATGTGGCCACCAAGATTATCGGCCGCCACACCATTAAATTTGGCGGCGACCTCACGCGGCTCTCCTACCTGCAGAATTGTGCCGGCTGCGGCATTCCAAGTTACAGTTTCTTCAACCTGTGGGACTTCCTCAACGATGCGCCGGCCACCGAATTCGAGCAGGTCAACCCCACTAACGGAGCCCCGTCGACGCTTCGCCAGGACGACCGCGAGAATCTGTGGGGCCTTTTTGTTCAGGATGACTACAAACTACGAAGGAACCTGACCGTAAATCTCGGCGTGCGCTACTCTTACTTTAGTCCGCTCTCCTCCAAAGAGGGCAACATGTTTGTGGCTACGCCGGGCGCGGGGTCGGCTTACTTGACCGGCCTCACGATACATAAGGGAAATTCCTGGAACTCGCAGAAGACTAACTTCGGGCCCGAGATAGGCTTTGCCTGGAGTCCGGGTCAATTCCACGACAGGATCGTAATCCGCGGCGGTTACGGTCTGAACTACAACCAGGAAGAAATTGCCATTTCGAGCAGCATCGTCAACAATCCTGGGTTGGTCGTCACTCCCTTCTTGAGCAGCGCCTCACCGTCATCAATAAATCCTGACATAATTTATGGCATTTCGACCAACGTGCACTCACTGTTCGGGTATCCGGCAAACCCGCACCTGATTACAACTTTAGGCCCGAATGGATTGCCTCCTGCGGGCTCGGCGGCGGTTGGCGTGCAAATCTTTCCCAACACTCTTCCCACGATGTACGTTGAACACTACTCGCTAGACATCCAGAACGATCTGGGACACAACTGGATCATGTCGTTGGGATATCTCGGGACCTTATCGCATCACTTCTTTTTCAACGAGAACCCGAACGCTGCCCCCGTGGCCGACGGCTTCGCCCTGAACCAGCAGATCAATGGCGGGAACTACTGGGCCGTTAATGACAAGGCCAACTACAACGCCTTGCTGGCTGAAGTGAAGCATCAGTTCTCGCACGGTTTTATGTCCGATGCTCAATTCACCTGGTCCAAGAGCCTGGACGACAGTTCCGGGCCGTACGCCGAACAAGACTATCCCTATAACCCAAGCCTGAATTACGGACCCTCGGATTACAACGTCGGCAAGGCGTTCAAGCTTTATAGCATGTGGCAGCCGGTCCTCTTCCGCGCGAGCAGGAGTTGGATGGAAAAAGTCGCTGGGGGCTGGACGCTCAGCGGCATCTTCTATTGGCACTCCGGGTTTCCTTGGACTCCTACGGCGAGTGTGCCGAGCGGAGACCTCTATTGCGGCAGTTGCGGGTATAATTCACTGCCAGCCCTCTATCTGGGCGGCGCGGGCAACAGCACCAGCAACAATACCTTCAAGGGCCCCGCCGCTGGCGGACCCAATTTGAACTATCCGCTGGGCGGCACGGCGTATTTCGCGGCGCCAGCCTTTCCGCCCCCATACACATGTAGCCCTACTACCCCTAGCATCTGCCAGTTCGGAAGCGCGCTGCCGCAGGTCGCGCGTCGCAACTTCCTCACCGGTCCTGGATACAGGGACGTGGATATGACGCTGGCCAAGAGTTTTGGCCTGCCTCACGGTCCTGTACTCGGCGAAAACGCCAAACTTGAGTTGCGAATGGATGTCTTCAACGTGTTCAACAATTTGAACTTCAACCCCGGCAGCATCTCGAACAACATCAACAACTCGAACTTCGGCGTGGCTCAGTCAGCTCTTGCTGCCCGTGTGCTCGCATTGACGGCGCGATTCAGCTTCTAACGGCGCTCTTCTGAGCTCGCGCCAGTATGGCGTGCTCCTCTTGCGCGTTAGAGGGAGCGAGCGCGCGATTGTTCGTTCCGGGCAATCTCACCGTACTGATAGCGCCGTCTGCGACAAACCCTGAAATGACTTTCAGCATCTTTTATGGGGATTGTCGGGTTGGAATGATAATGTTACGAGACTGCGACATTCTCCGGCACTTCGTCCATCTGGCATTGGAAGGTCTTCGAAAGCGGCAGCACCCAAGCGCAGCTCAACGGAATTTACCAGTTTCACTCCGGCTTCCCTTGGACCCCGGTGGCTACCAATATTTGCGCTGTACTCGGAGCGAGTACCTGTTTTAATCCGATTAGGCCAATCGCCTACAACGGCTGCGCCGGAGACAACCACGACACGTCCGCCTTTCTCCCTCCCACCTCCACTAATTCCCTGCCCTGGCCAATGTTACGGCCGCCAATCCACTCAACCCTTACTTCACGCTGCAGACAACAGGCACCGCCCAGGACTTCCCGGGGATTGGGCGGAATAGTTTCCTGCGGCCCCAGGTATCAAGACATCGATCTGACCGTCGCGAAGGAATTTGGGTTGCCTGAGACGAGGGTCTTCGAAAAGGGGAAAATTCACGCTGCCTCGGCCCCAATTTTTCTTAGACGGGGCAGGACTTCCCTGCCATAAAATTCGATCGCTCGTCTCTGATCCCGTTGGCCGGAATGTATATGGACACCGGTCGCGCCGCTTGCAAACAGGTCAGAGAGGACTTTCACGTGAACGTCTGGATCGGTCCCCACAGGCCATCCTTCAGTCACTTTTTCCAGAGGAATTTCCGCGTCGGCTCGCTCTTGGATCGTTTTCGGATCGCGAATATTGAAGTAGGGCTTCCATGCCTTCGGGCCGAAGCGCCACAGCTCCGCTGCTTCTTCCGCTTCTTTCTTACCTCCGACCACAACATACTGTTCGATGAACACCGGCATCCGGGACAGGTCTTTGCCGGCGTCAGACGCTCCCCTTTGGAATTCTGACTTGTGTTCCTTCCAGGTTTTGGGATCGGTGATGAGCCCATCCGCGAACTGGCCACAACGACGCATCGCCTTCGGACCATTCCCCGCCATCATGAGAGGAATAGGCTTTGACGGCGGATCGTAGAGTCGGGCATTGACCTTGTAGTACCTGCCAGCGTGATCGATCTGTTGACCGCGCCAAAGCTGGCGAATGATCTCCGCAGCTTCCACAAGACGCTCGGAGCGCTCGGGCCACTCAGGCCAGGAACCAACCGCCGCCTCTTCATTCAGAGCTTCGCCTGAACCAATGCCGAGGAAAATACGCCCGGGATAAAGAAGACCCAAAGACGCGAAGCCTTCGGCCACGACGCCTGGGTTATAACGAAATGTCGGACAGGTCACGGTTGTCCCCATGCGGATACGTTTCGTGCGCTGACCGATGGCACTCATCGTGACCCATGCTTGACCCGAATGTCCTTCGTTTACCTGCCACGGCTGAAAATGATCACTAACCGCGAGGAGATCAAATCCAGCCTGATCTGCAGCGACGCCAAGCTCGACGAGTTCCGGCACTGGAAATTGTTCGTGCGCCAGTTGAAAACCAATCTGCCGAGTGAGCCACGAAGACTCGATTCGATCCTGTGTATTCATATTTCCCTGAGCCTCCTGTGCCGGCGTATTCCCTGATTTTTCCCCGGTCCCTGCATCTATAGCTGCTTGAAGAATGCCTTCAAACCTCGTCGCTCCAAGAAAAGAGATCGCTGCCTTCAACAAACTACGACGATTGATAAAACCCAAGCGGTGCTCTCGCAATGGGGCTGGCAAATCTTTCATAACGCCGTCAGAACTTAGAGGGCATAGAGGAGACGAAATGTTGGCTCAAAGAGTTCTAGACCCTGGCCTCTAAGGCATGGGCGTTTTCCCAGCAGGCTGTCGCGCATGAGGGCAAAGGTTGTAGCGTGCCCGAGGAATGGGGCCAACTCAAGGGCGTTACAGACAGGTCCGTTGCCTTCGAAGATCCCTCAGGAAACATATGGATACTTGACCTCGGTCCCTGTATGAAAGGCGAGACTCAGATCATTTCGAGGGTCAGCCGACCCTAGGCTCAGACGTTTAACGCGTGAATTCCAGTTTTCAGATCGCAGGGTGAGCGCTGAACTCCTGAACTGCATTCGGGAGGTTAGTGTCCTCGTGTTTGCCTTTCCATGCGAGCTTCCATGAGTAAACCTTATCCGCGCCCTGAGCTCTCAACGGAGAGAGCGGGTTCACCGACCGAAAGTCCGTCACGGGTAAGAGGGCGGCGATTTCACCTTGTGTAGGCCCATTAGGGGAGACGTTTACGCGAAGTATTCCGCTGTGCCGGCGCGGAGCTCGAACCACTCTTCCTTCTCATCTGACCTTCCTCGTCTCGGAGTTGATGCGGCGACTGCGATCGGGGTTTCTCATTTCATGCGGACGCCAAGAAGAATCCTTGGCGTCTGCATGCTGTTTGAAGCTCTTCTGGCTTTTACGGCTGAGGCGCGACATTTATGCCACATCTTTTCGGGCTGGCGGATGTGCGATCTCCGCAGCCCGCTGGTTGATGCCGGTTTCGGCGATGGACGTTAGTTTTTCGTCGGCCGCCTTTTCCTCTTCCAGCGTTTGTTCCAGCAGACCAGCCGCCTCTTCGTGTCCCATTGCTTTGGCCCAAGCAATTAATGACCCGTAGGCCGCCATCTCATAATGCTCAGCGCGCTGACCACCGGCGATAAGGCAGGCATCCATGGCAGTCTCTTCAAAGTCTTCATCCATGACATTCTTGCCCTCTTCGATGATTCCGGCAATCCCGTCACAATGCTTGCCGCTCGGCTTTCCGCCGATACTTTCGAAAACCTGTTCCAAGCGCGTCACGTGATTTTGGGTTTCTGTAAGGTGGCTGTCGAATGCCGATTTCAGCTTCTGCGATCTAGCCTTCTTAGCCATTTTCGTCAACGCCTTGATCAGTTGCTTCTCGGCATCGTAGGCGTCCCGCAATTCGTCGATGAAAGCGTCGTGTAACGTCTTGTGTTTTGGCATATCGCTCCTTAATTAGTGATTGATCTAGGCTCCCTAAAGCCGCGGCCGAAAGTCCTTTAAGATCTGGCATTTTCCATGAACCCGCGGTTGCAGGAGCGGCGGGCGGCTCAGACCGCTGACAGTGGTTTTGGCTTGGCTTCTTGAGAAACATATGGGAGCTTGAAATTCTTTCTTAGAAATATTGCAGTGTGTGTGAAGGGTCAATACACGCATACAGGTATTCGCATCCAAGAATTACCGCACCACGGTGGGCGGATCAGAAAGCCTCGTTGCGAGATGGGAAACTCGCAGACATTCAGCGGCCCGAAGACGTAAAGAAGGAGATGCTAAGGTCGCCGTCTCCCACTTGCAGTCGGCCGCGTAGGTTGCGGGGTAGATCGGCCAAAGACCTTGATGAGGAGGACGATGCGCCTTGCAAGCAAAGCGCTGTGAAATGTCTGATCGGCAACTTTTCGTCTCTCGGCTAAGACAAATGAGATTGCCCCGTACATGGAAAACCCGATGTGTGGTTGTCTTCAAGTCGCCTAATACTGTGATTCTAATGTGGACGAAATCGCGAGAATGATCCCGTGCGCCTAAAGAAGCCGGCGACAGCAGCCCTGCAGGCGGAAGAGTTGAGCCCCGGGGAGTCCTCACCTCCCAATCGAGAGCTAAGCCACACGTCCGAGGCTCAAGAACTGCCCTTGACTGCCGCAGTTATTGAAGAGGCAGAGATTCTGCATGCTTCGATTCGAGCTGGTTCTGTCGCCCAGATTGTCATAGCAGGTGTCGCCGTCATTGGCGTTCTGTATTTGTTGAAACTTGTAATGGTTACGACTCTAGTGGCCATTCTGCTTGCATTCGTTTTGGAACCATTGGTGGGTTGGCTCGGTCGAATCCGTCTTCCTCGGCCTGTTGGCGCTCTAGTCGCAGTGACGCTCTTGATATGCCTGGCTGGAAATCTTACTTTTTTCTTCTACAACCGCGCGGTCGGCTTCGCGATTCAATTGCCACAATATTCGGAAAAGATACGCGACAATCTTGCGAGTTTTCGCGCACAGACCACCAAGATCGAAGACAGCACTCGTTCTGTCTTTACCCCGCCCAAGGCGGGTAAACAGCCGCTGCCCGTTGAAGTCCAAGAAGCCCCGGGCCTATCCAAGGTGATTTCGGCAGGTACCGGAACACTGGGAGAAGTTGTACTGGCGATCTCATTCGTACCCTTTCTGGTCTATTTCATGCTTACCTGGAAAGATCATATGCTGTCAGCGACAGTGCGGTTGTTCCCAAAAGAGCACCGCCTCATCGCACACCGCACGGTTGGCAGGATCTCGGCGATGATCCGCAGCTTCATTGTGGGCAACATGCTGATCGGCGTTGTAGCCGCCGCGATCAGCACGGTTGTGTTCTGGTCTCTGGGCATTCCTTATTTCTATTTTCTGGGAGTGATTAGCGGTTTCGTGAGCCTGATTCCATATCTTGGAGTGTTCTTGGCTCTACTGCCTCCGCTGGCCGGAGGTATTGGAATCGTAGACAAGACCAGGATTGCGATAATCCTGCTCTCCGTAGTTGGTCTGCATGTTGTCACCATGAACATTCTCTACCCGAAAATCGTAGGGAAGCGTCTGCGGTTAAATCCGCTAGTGGTGACTCTATCGCTGTTCTTCTGGGCGTGGATTTGGGGAGCAATGGGTCTGATATTGGCTGTGCCTCTGGTGGGAGCGACCAAAATCATCTGCGATTACGTCGATTCCCTTCGTGGACTGGGCGACTGGTTGGGAGTGAGCGCAGAACACGAAAGTTAGCAACTGTTTCCTGGGTTGATCTCATCTGACTCCGGTGCGCGGGTCCGAAGCACTTGAGATCGGAGGAGGCTCATGAGTATCTGGACAGTACTATTCGTCGTCCTATTAGTTGCGTGGCTTGGCGGCTTTATGGTGTTCCACGTTGCCGGCGGACTGATCCATCTCTTATTGCTGTTCGCTGTCATTTCGCTCATATTGCACTTCCTTATAGGCTCACGCACCACCTGACCACGAGTGCTTAATCCTAGCGCGCATTGTTTGGAGAATCTGCGCGTCGCGTGAGGCACAGAAATGGATCTAAAACAGCGATCAAGCAGCTTGTCAGAGACGCGAGGTGGAGTTGCGATTTCTCATCTGATCGGGGCAACTTTCCTGGTTATTTCTTGTGTCGCGCCCTTCTCGCAAAGCACATCGGGTAACCGCGCATGGAGGTAGTCGGCCTCGGGATGTGCCTCAATGGCGCGTTTGTAGCTCGGGATCGCATCAGCGAACCTGCCACTTTTCAAGAAAATGTAGGCGAGTCCTTCCAAGGAACTTGGATTTTGCCGAAGGTTGGCCTCGGTGACATCAATAGCCTCTGAGTAACACCCCAGTTCGCAAAAAGCAGAACTCATGGCCCAATATCCAATTTCCTCGTCGGGAAGAAGTTGCCTCAGCTTTCTGCCGGTTTCAAGCGCTTCCTGCCAGCGACCCAGTTCAGCGTAAACGACGCCGATTTGCACGTAAGCATCGGGATCGTCAGGGCTAATGCGAATTGCCTCGTTTAGAGCGTCGGGCAGCAGCTTCGAGCTGTCCCAGTGTCTTGAAGTATGGCGGGGTGGATTTTAGAATGGCTCCTCAGGTAGGACTCGAATCCACGCGCAAACGTAAATTCAACAACATGCAGGGCCACGGATGGCACCGAAGTACATGAAAAGCAGTCGTAGGACGACAAATGGATCGCAAATGGATCACTTGGACCTCCCGCCCGAGGTTATTTCGTCCCTCTCTGAAAAGTCGGCAAAGTGAGAAACAGGCTTAGGAGTGGGCTTCGGTGCAGCGACGCCACAGGTATCGGACGGCTGGTGCAAACAAAGCGCGGTTGGCAATTGTTTGCGGAAGGGTCACCCTCAACCGAAGGCTGCATCCTTTAGCTTACCTCGCGGCTGAACAGCGCACCCAAAATCCTTGAAAAAAGAACGCCTTCCGCCGCAGCAGTAAACACGAACCAAATTGGACGCCAATGCGCGTAGCTGCGTAGGATGACCGTAAATGCGAACAAATGAACCACCAGCAGGCCCGCGACAGCCAACCAAAACGTCAATGAACGCCAATATTTTTTCGACGGTTTGACAGCTATCCAAAAAGTGACAGGTGTCCAGAATGCGAGCCCACCCCATACAGCCGAAATCCGCGCGCCCTTGGTGAAAACTATAACCACGGCAAAGACTACCAAGACGGTCAGGGCGATCCCTAGATAGAGAAAGCCACGCCGGACAATCCTCCACAGCGCCGATTCACTCAATGGCATTCTTCCCTATATGCCGCCGCCCCTGACGTGTACAGGGCATGTCCACCTACATACACGGGCGCTGCCCACGCGCCAGCAGTTTCGAGACCTGCCGAAAGCTCCAACGCCGGAACTTGCAAACCATTGATCACGCCGAGCGCTCCGGCGGCCTTCGGGGCAATTTCAGCCACGTCGCCAGGGCCTATGCCGCTGTCGCTGTCGTCGTCTGTTGGAAATGGGCTTATATCGCTGCCGATAGTAGTGGCCATAAGATTGTCGCACCCGTCGGGATCAACAAAACTTCGGTATACAGTTTTTAGGCTAAACCCTGTGAAGAACGACTTTGTGAACGTCCAGCCCCAGCTGTCGTTGTTCGCGGCATTGCCATCACCGCTGTCTACAAGGCTCTGCTGCCATCCCCCCGACATTATCAGGTATGGGAGTCCACAGGATATGCTGCCCAAGCTCCCATAGCAGTCGGTTTTGTACGTGGGGACTTGCCATTGCCAATGGTAGTGGACTCCGCAACCCCCTCCACAGAGCTGTATCGCAAATATTCCACCAATTGTTGATTGGACCGAGGCAAGTCCAAGCCCTCCAGGGGCGCACTGCCCGCTGTTGTCGAGATCGTAGCAAACGCCCCCGGAACCAAGGTTGCAGCCACCCGGGGCGGGTGGCCCGCCCTTCTGTCTCGCGTTTCCCGTCCCAGAACTCTGGGTGCCCCGTCCTTGCGTTCTTTGCAAGGGCGGGTACGATGCTGCCTGTACCATGGGTTTGTTATGCCCAGCGGCCTGCATCGCATCTACGGCGCTCACCACCTGCACTTTATCACTTCCTCCTGCTACCGCCGCCTGCCTTTTCTTAGTTCGGCGCGGAGCCGCAATCAGTTCCTCTCGATTCTCGAACAGACTCGCCAACGCTACCGTTTCGTCGTCGTCGGATATGTCGTAATGCCGGAACACATTCACCTGCTTTTGACGGAACCAGAACTTGGCACTCCCTCGACCGTGATGCAGGTGCTGAAGCAGCGCACGGCCCGCGCTTTGTTACCCAAGCGCAAACGCAGCAACCCGCGCCAGCGCGATCTGTTTGCAGTCGAGCCGCAACGCCGAGCGTTCTGGCAAGCTCGCTCCTACGACTTCAACGTATGGACGACCAAGAAGCGCGTGGAGAAGCTCCGCTACATGCATCGCAATCCAGTGAAGCGAGGCTTGGTCGTCGCACCGGAGCAGTGGCGCTGGAGCAGTTATCGTTTCTATCTTCTGGACGAAGCCGGGCCGGTGCGGGTCAATGAAGGCTGGGCGGAGATTTCGTTCAGGAATCGAGTGGCGTAACCGCCGAGCTGTAAGCGCTGACATACCCGCCGCCCTTCGCAAACAGCGCGAAGGACGGGCCACCCGGCCTAACGGATCGCAAACGGATCGCGGAGATTCCTAAACTACTGAAAGAATGGCTCCTCAGGTAGGACTCGAACCTACAACCCTTCGGTTAACAGCCGAATGCTCTGCCATTGAGCTACTGAGGAGTGAAAGCACGATATTTTCGTGCTTCTGTACCCCTCAAATCATAGCAGAGCACAATGCCGATTGGAAACGTTTAGCCTCAAAACGCAAGGAGCATTTGAGAATTGCGGTCGGGGATTTCAAACTGCCACGTGTGCGCGTGTAACGTATGCGGCGTGTAAGGCGTATAAAAAGTCATAAGGCCGCAGATGCGCAATCGGCTCGACTCAATCGCGGAGCAAGTGCGACCTCATGACACTTTAAGATATTCGGCCCCTCGAATCTCATGTAGATTACCGAGGGCCGCTTGTCAGCCCCAGTGGACGCGTCTCTCCGTCCAGTCTGCTAACCTATCCATC
>DATHOK010000121.1:0-5979 GCA_035484995.1 Verrucomicrobiia bacterium
CAGTGCACACAACGTCTCGCAAGGAAGCCCAGGTTGTACCACCACGTTCCCGAGAAACATTCTCCGCAGCGGGGACAACGCCAGGTATTCAGGCGCACGCCGTTAAACAGAAATAAGATCATCCAGAGGCCTGCAACGACAAAACCTGGAGCGAACGTGCCAAGCAGCTTCATCGAAGCGACTCCGACGGCAAAGCACACGGGCACGTAGGTTATGAACACAAGAAGGAATGTGTTCCTGATTCGTTTGTATTCTCTCCAATTCTCTTCATACCCATTCGTCATGTCGCCGGGCCGTAATCCTTTCGCATTGCCTGCCAAGGGGTACCCCTCCCAATGATTTCCATCGTCTTTCCTGGGTAATCCGTCACATCGCTCTTGTGAATTTTTAGCTACCATTGTTGACTTCAGCTTCCGCTGCTGCACTCCCGTTCTTTAACATTCGAACGCAGTACACCTGGTCAGGCTAAGTCCTTCAAATCGAATATTTTGCGGCTAAGCTATTTAGAAGCAATATTTTAGCCAGATTCCGGCGAGATATGGCTGACCTAAGCCATTGCGAGTCAACAATTTAGCAGACTCGATCCGTAAAATTTTTAATCCGGATCAAATGTTGTTCCGTACACAGCATACTGATGGGTTGCATGAAGTCTCCGGAATCCGGAGCTCTCACTCAACACATGCTCCAGCAGCGGATTGTGATAGAGCACATACACCGCCCGCGGATGCTCCCGCAGACTCTGCTCCAGATTCGCCATCATCCGCCGCAGGCCCGGCTCCGGAAACGGATTGAAAAGATAAAGTACGATCGGCTCAACAGGGAAAACGAACTCAGTCGCATCCGCGCAAATCGATTCCAGCGCGAAACACTTCTGCGATTCGCTTCTGTACTTGCTTAGGTTCTCCTGAGCAGCCTGATGCAACGCAGGCAGAAGCTCCACGCCCACAATGCGCCGAAAAGGATAGTCCGAAGCCATCAACAGAGTGCGTCCCTTGCCCGATCCGAGATCGACGAAGACAAAGTCGTGAAAGTCAAAATGACTTTGTTGCCTTAACGCCGAAAGCATTTCTCGAAATAGATCCGGCTCTGTCGGCTGATACGGCGAGTGGAAGACTCCGAGCAGGCGGTTGCGCCAACCGACGGCCGCGCTGGTGGTGTTGACGTGATGATCCCAATCGTATTCAGCGTCACCGTAACGTTGGCGACGGCGTTCAGGAGTGGAGTCGCGAACAAACTCCCAGATCGCAGTCACGAATAGCCGCGTAGCCGCGAGGCGGCCTTCGCGCATGGCGGCATCATTCCACCATTGCCAAGCCGAGCGCGGCAGGCTGGTCCGCGATGAAGCGGAGGAATCGATGCTCTGCATGCTCCGCCATCATAAGCGATGGTAAA
The DNA here is from genome assembly GCA_035484995.1 of Verrucomicrobiia bacterium. Taxonomy (GTDB): domain Bacteria; phylum Acidobacteriota; class Terriglobia; order Terriglobales; family Acidobacteriaceae; genus Sulfotelmatobacter. The sequence goes on from DATHOK010000121.1 coordinate 1,393, forward strand.
ACGGCAATGATGATGATGAGACTACGGCTGCGGAGCGTCGAACGTCGGCCACGCCTTGAATCCCGGAGGCAGGCCTTTGGTGGCAAATTGAAAATCATGCGGCTCGCGAATTTCGATGCGGCCTTCGGGCGTCAACTTGTAGGGATGACCGTCGGGATCGACGGGGATTCGGGCCCAACGCTCTGCCGTTGCCAGCTCTTCCATACTGGCAGGCAGATGTCCCGTGCGCTCCCCGAAACGGGTTACCGCCGCTTGCAGATGCTCGACATCTTCGTCCACACGCAGCGCACGCAGATGGTCCACTGCATTTTGCCTGATCAATTTGTCCTGGGTGTTCTGGTAGCTAGCCATCCACAGGCTCCGTGCCGTTTCATAGTCGCCGGCATGCGACGCCATCTGCGCCGCAAGAACCTTCAGGAAGGGATGAGCGTTCGGAACCCGCGATCCTCGCGCGAAGGCCTCGGCAGCGTTCTTGTAATCCTTCAGTTCCGTGAAATAGACGAAGCCCAGATCGTAGTAGAGCCTCCAGTTATCGGGATTGTTCTCGATGCCGTAATTCATCAAATCGATCGCGCTCTTGGGCTGGCCCGCGCCGAAGGGCGGTTGGGGCGCGAGAAAGCTGCTTCCAAACTCGTAAGCAACCACGAGGTGCGGGTCGAGGTGAGCTGTGATTTCAAGCAGCGGGGCCAGCAGGTTGTAACTCGCGGCGTAGTAATGATGCCGGTTGCCGAAGTACTGGACGGCGCGAGTCCAGTAAATGCAAGCCATCAAGCCGTCATAACCGAGGCTGGCGCGCTTGATCACTTTCGGCGAACTCAGGAAGAGGACTTCGTCGAGCGTAGCTTGGGGGCGGAGCTGGTCGACGTGATGAAGCACAAACGAACTGGCGGCCAACGACAGTACCAGACAGGCGGCCGCGATCGTCGAACTTTTCTGGCGCTGGTTCATTGTTACTTCAGATCACGATTCTCGAAAATCAGCACGGCTCCGCTCAGCGCCATGATGGCGTAGAACACCGCGTAGAGCGTGTTGTTCAGAATGAGTTGTCCGGCGACCGGCTGTTCATGGGCTACGGATGTGATCACGTTGAACGCCGAAAAGTTGGGCACCAGGTAAGCCGCGCCCGTAGCCAGCCAGCGCGTGAATCCGTGAGCCATGCCCGCGAAATTGCGCAGGTCTTCGGCGAAGCTTCCGATTACGAACAGCGAAAAGGCGAACACCGCCGAAAGCAGCGGCGAAGAAAACGACGAGAACAACAACGCCAGGGAGCAGATGATCACGAATTCGAGAATGATGAAGTACAGCGCGACCAGAATCAGTGCGTCGGCCCGCACGAATTTGTGCGAAACGTAGAACAACGCGGCGAACACTCCGATGGCCATGAAGAAAGCATTGACCACGAGCGTTCCGGCCAGCCCGAAGAACTTGCCGACAATGAATTCCCAGCGGCGGACGGGACGGGAAAGCACGGTGTAAAGAGTTCGTTTTTCTATTTCTTTCGAGACCAGGCCGATGCCGATGAAAATTGCGATGACTACTCCGAACAGAGAAACCGCGGTGAGCCCGAGATTGATGACGACCAGTTTCTCAATCTCAATCGAGATCTGGCCCACGAGGATGGCCGCTCCCGAGAGCAGCAAAGCGAAGGCGATCAGGTTGTAGAGCACGCGATCGCGCACGGCTTCGCGGAAGGTGTTGGAGGCGATGTAGGCGACGCGGGTATTCATGCTTTACTCCCGACGCTGGTCTCGGCATGCCGCAGCTTCTCGACGAAGTAAGCTTCGAGCGAAGTGCGCACCGGAGTGATGGCAACCAGACGCTGGCGTTCACGGCGCAGTGCGTCGATCACCGCGTCCTGCTGGCTTTCATCAATGATGGCGCGGACCCGGTCTGGGGTTACGCGGATTTCCGCGCCCAGAGCCTTGATCGAGGCTGGCACTTGCGAACCTTGCCAGATCACTTCCACCTTGCCCTGAACGCTCGAGGTCAGATCTTCGATTGCGCCGACGCCGCGCAGTTCTCCGCGATGAATAATGGCAACGCGGTCGCAGAGCGCCTCAGCATCGGACAGAATGTGGGTGGAGAAAAACACGGTTTTGCCTTCGTGCTTGAGCTGCTCCATCAGGTCGCGGACTTCGCGGCGGCCCATGGGATCGAGGCCGGACATGGGTTCGTCAAAGAACACCAGCTTGGGATTGTGCAGGATGGCCTGGCCGATGCCCACGCGCTGCAGCATGCCTTTGGAAAACTTACGCAACTGCACGCCCTTCACGTCGCGCAATCCGACTTGCTGCAGCACCTGCTCCACGCGCTGCTTGCGCTGTTTGGCGGGGACGCCGGAAAGCTGTCCGTAATATTCGAGCAGTTCGTGAGCCGTAAGATAGTCGTAAAAATATGGCTGCTCGGGAAGGAACCCGATCTGCGCCTTGACTGAGGGATCGGTCCATTCGTGGCCCAGGATGCGCGCCGTTCCGGAGGTCGGGAACACCAATCCCATGAGCAACTTCAGAGTCGTGGTTTTCCCGGCGCCGTTGGGGCCGAGGAAGCCGAAAATCTCACCATCTTCCACCGTCAGATGCAAGGGGCTGAGGGCGCACTTGGGCCGTTTGCGCCAGAACCCCACCATGTAGGTTTTTTCCAGTCCAAGAATTTCTATTGCCGGCATGACCACTCCAACCAAGAGAAAGCTGCAGGCAGCCTTCGAGACAGATTATAAGCAATGCGTTCGTTTTTTGGATTGGGTGCGAGGTTACGTCGGTCATGCGAATAAGGAAGCGAGCCAAACGCGCCCTTCAGTCGCTGTCGCTCTCTCAGGGCGGGCTCCGTGGATTCGCGCGGCTCGCCCGGGTCCTTCGCGAGACAAAAGTCGTCTCGCTCAGGATGACAAACTTAAGGGGTTATTGCATGGGCAAGAGAGCTTGGCAGGCTCCGTAGCTGGGGACCAGGGTGAGTGTGCCCGCCGGCTGGAGGCGCAATACCGCGTCCTCGACCGAGCAGTAAGAGCGTGTTCCGAACTGCGAACTGACGGGCGCGGCCGTGGCGTAGTACTGATTGTTGATCAGGCTACCGGCGCCGATCGATCCGGTGGCATTAAAGTTGTAACCGCTCTTGCCGGCTCCGCCGCCGTTGGTGGCCAGATAATTGTCAATGAGACACCCGGTCGCAGGACCTGCGGTGCAAGGGGACACGCCGCCCAAAGTGGCAAGGGCTACCGGGAACCCGATGCCTGGGTAAGCGTCGAAATAAGCGACTTCTGCCGTGTTGATGGTGCGAGTCGACGCGGCCGCAGCGGAATCATTGGCCGCCATGCGAGCGCGCAGCAGGTTGGGAATTGCGATCGCCGCAATGATCAGAATGATGGCGACCACAATCAACAATTCGATTAATGAGAAACCCTTTTGTTTCCGCATTGAGTGCTCTTCATCTCCCGGGACTTTGCCGGGGCCAACCTCGGGGGCACGGAATCCCCGAGGACACAGGATTGGTCGCATGCGGAGGACCAAACCGATAGGGTTTCAGACTTCGGTCACAAACGGAAGAACTACCTTGCTTTCAGACTGATACAGGTAGAGGCCTTGATCCCCCTTTATGGGAAAGGCTCGATGGAGGACGTAAACCTCCATGCTCCTGACAAATTGTGTCATTTTGCGACAGACTCGGCTCGTGGCCTGAGTCTCGTCGGGTTCAGACTGGGAGGAGCCAGTGGAGGCATGTTGCCGACGAAGGGCCGCCGGGACAGCGGCGCAACGGAGAATGGCCGGAGCAGGCGATGGCAGCGAATTACGCTGGTAACTCCTCCGCGTTACTTGGCGTTCTCTTGCTCTCCAGTTTCACCTAGACTTTCGGAGAGCGGCGATTTCTTGGCCACGCAAAGCGGTCAACCCCGCACTCGCGCCTGATCATGAATTTCAACGGCAAGCGTAGTCTCGCATTCGGTTTGACCGCGGCTCTCTTCGCGGCGGTCCTTTCGCTTTCGGTGAGTAGGGATTTTTACGACTCGTCGATGACTAACGCCTATCTTTCCCTGGCGCTGTTCAGCGCGCTGATTGTTCTTGGAATGATCCGGCGTTCCTGGCTCGATCTGTTGTGGGTCGTGGCGGGCGGCTTTCTGCTGGCTGTCCTCGACTACCGCGTTATGGGCTTCCGCCCTATGTGGATGGCGGGCTTCTCGTTCGCTGGCCTCGCCGCCTTCGCCGCCCTGGGCACGCACGCCATCTGGGCCGAGGGAGAAGAGCGCAAGCTCCTGCTTTACGGATTCGTTCCGATTGTTCTATTCGTGGGAAGTGAATGGATGGCGAGCACCCTGCTCGATGTCACCGAGCGCCTGCATCCCAAGACATTTGATCTGTACTTGTATTCCTTTGACAGCAGCCTGCGGGTGCCGATCAGCTTCCTGGTAGGCCAAGCCTTCTGGAGGTGGCCATCGTTGTGGTGGGTGTGCTTCATGTTCTACACGGCCCTGCCGCTGCCGCTGGCGCTGGTTTACGCGGCTCATCTCCGGCACACAAGGCGCAATGCCCTGGCGGTCATGATTGCTTTTCTCGTGACCGGGCCGTTGGGAGTGATGTTCTACAACATGCTGCCGGC
>DATHOK010000122.1:0-24907 GCA_035484995.1 Verrucomicrobiia bacterium
TGAATGCAAGGGGCGCCCAAGAGAACCTCTGGCCGAAGTCGTCCTTGGAACGCCCCGTTGCGCGCCACTTCGTCTGGCTTTTTATAAGCACATAGCATGCCGTCTCTAAGCCGCTCAAAATACAGGCGGGTTCCCTGCCCCGCTTTGTAGGAATTGCTCTGGGCCGGGAAAGATTTACTTCGGGGGTTGCGACGAGGCTTGGCTATTCTGGCTGCAGGGAAAAAGTTTGCCTGTGGAAAGATCGAAGGCCTCGAATTTGCCGAGGCGTTCGATGCACATAAGCGGAAACCCTTACAGGGCCGTTTGCGGCGACGTTCGCAGCAGGCGCGGTCTTCCGCTATAATTCTTAAGAAAGTTTTTCCTGCCTAAACAAAGTCTGCGCCCTTAGCTCAGCTGGATAGAGCGTCTGGCTACGAACCAGAAGGTCGGGAGTTCGAATCTCTCAGGGCGCACCATTCCTCTTTGCTCTTTTCGTTCATCTGATTTTGATTTCTGGTTTCTTTGCAACGCGAACCGTGGCGCGGATCGGGGTGGGTGTCCTGGTAGACAACAGCGCGTGGCGAGTTGGGTTGCGCCCTTGGGATTTTCTGTTAATCTTGGGCAGCCCTGTTGTTGCCTTGGATGATGTTTCTGTCATTGACCGGAGAAGTTCTCCGGAACTCGGGTCCCGCGCCATGTCGAAAGCCATCGAACAGGATGTATCTATCCTGTCGTCGTCGAAACAAGGTTTGATCTATCTCACCGCAAACGATTGGGCTTTGGTCGCCGACAAGGCGAGCCGAGTCCAATTCAAGAAGGGCGAAGTCCTGGTTCAAAAGGGCAAGAAGGGCTTTGGAGTCTTTCTTCTGCTTAAAGGAACCGCGCGAGTGCAAATTCCTCCGCAAAGTCCGACTCCGGTGATTGGGCCGGGTGAAATTTGCGGGGAGATGTCATTTCTGGAAGATGCGGCGGCCAGCGCCAACGTAGTCGCCGACGGTGAAGTGGAAGCCTATCATCTCGACCATCCCACGTTGCAAAGCCTGTTTGAGCTGTTTCCCCACCTCGCGTCGCGCTTCTACCGGTCTCTGGCCACGAACCTGTCCCGGCGTCTGCGGGACGTGATTGGGTCGCGTTCCGAGGCGACTGTGCAAAAACGTTCATCTTGACAAGGTTGGGCCGCCAGCAGACAATTGGCGCCGCCTTAGGAAGCTGTTGTCTTGTCGTCTTCTCCGGCGCCGTCCCCCCTGACGGCAGGCTCGGAGAGAAGGTCAGTAAAAAAACAGTTAGTTGAAGTCATCGTTTCCAGCTCAACAAAAACATTCGCTTGCCAAACGAGATCAAAGAACTGTCCCTCGTAAAGGCCAGCGCTCTGCGCTAATCACGGGGGTAAAACGCCTGGTACGAAAACGATTTCAAGGAGGAAGTATGAGGTGTGGCTTTGTGCGTGTAGTTGTGAGTCTTGCGGTTCTTGTTGTGTGCGCTAACTTCACAGCAGCGGCCGCGACCACATTTGCGGGCCATTACCAGCTCAGCAATGTGGTTGAAAACGGCAGCGAGGTGAGTGTGACCATGACGCTGACGCTGTTGAACCCTGGCAAGACCGATGTCAAGGGTGGCATTGTCGCTGTTCTGAGTTCGGAACCCAATCCGGTTCTCATCGGATCATTCGCGGCGATCAAGACGCTCCCCAAAATAGGCCAGGCTACGGTTAGCCAGACACTCACGATTTCGGCTGCGGAATACGCGAACTGGCGACGCGGTCATGCGCCGAGGCTCCAGTTCCTAGTGCCCAGTGGACAGTCCGCGGTGGCGGTGAGCATCCTGGCCTACGAGGTCGAACCGCCCAGCGGGAAGACCGACTAGTCCGTTTTCACCGGTGTGCGGCGTGGCCGGAGGCCTTCAAGTCGTTCTTCCGGAAAGAGGGCCAGCAGAAGTTGCTCGTGGGCGCCACAGTTAGTGGAGATGTTTTGCGCTTAAACAGGTTTTAGTCGACGAAATGGGGGATATTGTGAAGACATTAACGAAATTTGCATTCTGTCTATTAGGGGCCTGCGCCATGATGTATTCGGCAGCCGCCCAAGATGTGGTTAATACGGTCGTCGGCGGGGGTCCCAACAACATCCCCGGCGTCAACGCCAACTTATACAATCCCTACCAAGTCGCGGTAGATGCAGCGGGAAATGTGTACGTCGCGGCGTCCGCTCAGCACCGGATTTTCAAGATCAGCACCACCGGAACCGAAACCGTGGTTGCCGGAACTGGCACCTCTGGTTATTTCGGGGACGGGGGACAAGCGGTCAAAGCAGAACTCGCCACTCCATGGGGTGTGGCGGTGGATTCGGCTAGTCCTGCGAATGTGTATATCGCGGACACCGACAACTGCCTGGTGCGAAAGGTTAATCAGACCTCCGGCGTGATCACTACGATAGCTGGTCTGGTAACTGTCCCGACGTCCGGAAATCCGTATGCGACTTGCGGCTATGCGGGCGATGGTGGGGCGGCGAATAAGGCTGAGATGTATTATCCGAGCGCATTAGCGATCAACCCTACCACCAATGATCTATACATTACGGACTACAGTAACGGCCTTGTCCGCAAAGTCGCCGGCGGCGCACCGACTGGAACCATCAGTACGGTGGCGGGAACACCAGGGACGAACTGCACGGGCGTGGCACCCTACGGGAATGGGGCGGCCGCGACATCCGCAGAGCTCTGCTCCCCGACGGGAATCGCCCTTGACACCACGGTAACGCCGGCGAACATTTTCATCAGTGAGTATTCGCGGTGTGTGGTACGTGAGGTGGTTGGGTCAAGTAAGGATATCTACCTGGTCGCCGGCAGTTATTCTTTGGGCTGCGGCTTCACGGATAACGTCAACGCGCTGAGCGCGCAACTGTGGCAACCCTACCAGTTGCACGTCTCGGTGAGCGGAACTACGACGACCGTCGGGATTGCGGACTACGAAAATGCTCGAGTACGGCAATTTACTCTGACCTATACATCAGCCGTTCCCAAGCCGGGAACGATCACAACGATCGCAGGGAAGGGACAGGGCGGCTATTGCAACGATGGTGGGCCGGTGCTGAACGCCTGCATGAATCCTGTCGGGCTGGCGTACAACTCGGCGACTGGCAATTACTACATCGGCGACTACGGGTCGAATCGCGTCCGCGAAGTGACGAAGAGTACGACCTTCATCAGCACGATCGACGGATGGGGGCCGAACGGTGGAACCCAGGTGAGCTTCTCGGACCCAGTTGGACTGACGGGGTCCGGCGGAACTCCCTCTCTCTATTACCCGATGGGTATCTATGCCGATCCCACCTCCACAAAAGTATATTTGGGCGGGTATGAGGGAAATGCAGTGTATGTATGGAATAGCGCAACGAATGAAATCAGTGGCTTCGCGGGCAGCGGCGTCGGTGGATTTGCCGGCGACGGAGGAACCGCGAGTTCGACCAACACGGACTTGTATTACCCAATCGGGATTGGCAAAGACAGCAAGGGAAATATATATATCGCCGACTCCGAGAACTGCGCGATCCGCGAAGTAAATACCTCGGGAGATATCACCACGGTTGCCGGCGGATCGCCCGGCGCGCTCAAGGGCTGCGGCTATGCCAATTCAAGCGCAGTGGACTCGCAGTTCTATATCCCCTACGGTGTCGCGGCTGATGCGGCAAACAACCTCTATATTGCCGACTACGATAACTGCGCGATCCGCAAGATCACGGCTTCGACCGAGGAGGTCAGCACCATTGCGGGTGGCCCAACGCTTGGTTGCGGCTATTCGGGAGATGGCGGGCCGGCTGTGAAGGCGCAGATCAGGAACCCAAATTCGATCGCTTTAGACGCGGCCGGAAACATCTACTTTTCGGATGTGAACAACTACCGTGTGCGCGAGATCGTCGCGGCGACAGGAATCATCCAGACGGTCGCGGGAGACGGTGCATATGGCTACACCGGAGACGGACCATCCACTGGCAACGAGATCACGAACGGCTATGTGACTTCCGATCCGAATGGAAACCTGTTCCTTTCGGACACGGACAATGAGCTCCTGCGCTGGATAACCCCTACCGGCCAGATGATTACCTTCGCGGGTACGTTGGATACCGCCGGGTTCGCCGGCGATGGCGGCCCTGCGCTGAAGGCAGAGTTTTACTTGCCTGCGCAGATAGCCCGCGACAGCACGGGCAATACTTATGTGGCGGACGAGTATAACTTGCGCATACGTCAGGTCACCCCATTTGCTGGCTATGGCCTCTCAGCGGGGAACCTGATTTTCGAAACCCAACCTGCGGGTACAGTGAGCGACTTTCAACCCGTCGCGGTAAGCGCGATTGGGCCGATCACGATTTCCTCGATCACAACCACCGCAGGCTTCAGCGAAATCGATGATTGCGCGGGTGAAAGCCTTACTACCGGGCAGACATGCGAGATCGACGTCTATTTCCAACCCACAGCCGCCGGTAAAACGAATGGCTCTTTGACGATTGCCTCCAATGCATTCTTCGCCGCGAATCCGAACATAATCCGTTTGAGCGGAACGGGATCGGGCCTCGCGCTGAGCGGGTCAACCGCTTTTGGTGCTGTGCCGCTCAAGACCCCGTTGGCTCAAACGCTGACACTGACCAACAGCGGCGCGGCGGTCACGCTATCGAAGATCTACCTCACCGCAGTAACGGCATTCACGATCACGGGCGGCACTTGCCCGGTGGCTGGAGGGCCGCTTGCCAGCAAGGCGACTTGCACCATCATTGTGACCTTTAACCCGCAGGCGACTGGCGGCTTCAAGAGCACCTTGGTGGTCGCGAGCAACGATCCGGCCAGCCCGCTGCTGGCGCAGGCTACGGGCACTGGTACCGAGGTGAAGATTTCAGCTTCATCTATTCCCTTCGGGACGATCTCGTACGGAACCACGTCTACCATCAACTTGACCATCAGCAATGTCGGCACGGCGGCCTTCACTCTGGCCGAGGCGATTACGGGCGCAGGCTTCTCGATCTCGACTACGGGCAAGACGTGCACTGCCAGCGTAGCTGCAGGAGCAAGCTGCGTGCTGCCGGTGGAGTACAATCCCTCGGCAGTGGGCAGCAACACAGGCTCACTGACGCTGACGACTAACGGCGGTTCGAGTCCGGTGATTCCGCTTACCGGCACGGCCGCCAGCGATGTCACGGTAACCCCCACCACGCTGGCGTTCGGAACCATCACGCATGCGACCACAAAAGTGCTGAACGTCACGGTTTCGAATGTCGGAAAGATCGCGTCCTTGACAGTAAAAACTGCGGTTTCAGGAACGGGAGCCGCGGAGTTCACGGTGTTGACCACTGGGAACACCTGCGGTTCCGGGGTCGCCCCGGGTAAGACCTGCACTTTGCCGGTCCAGTTCGATCCAGCTGCGGCGGCCGCCTACTCCGCAACACTTACCGTGACCACCAATGGTGGACAAAACCCAACGGTAAGCTTGACCGGGACGGGCGATTAGGGGGCAAGTCACTCCGCTTCAACCAATCGACCGCCGGATTCGAAGTCCGGCGGTCTTTCCATTTCATTTCAATTCCCTTTCGCCTGTTCCTGATCCCACCTGCGATTACCGCAGTAACCCTTAAGCTGGGATTACCGTTGACCCCTACTGGTCCCCCTCCTTACATTCTCCACAGGGGGTCGTATGAAGGATATTCATGAGGTATTGCGGCAGAAGCAGACCAAGTACGCGGCACTGGGGAAGCAGATTGAGATGCTCCAGCAGGCGGCGGAGAAGCTGCGTGAAGTGGCTCCCCTGCTCGCGGAAAACGACGAAGAGGATAACGCAGTATTGATGGAAGTCGATGAGACTTCCGACAGCATGGCGGCCAAGGCGGGCGCGTCTGGTTCAGGCGCGGCGGCATCCAAGGCAGCCCGGCCTGCGGCACCTCGCTGGCCATAATCTCGCCGCTGTAGGGCGAGCATTTTGTTATGACCCTTCTGGCATTGCTGGTTTCGACTGACGATTCTGCCTCCGAGATCCTGGGCCGGGTTCTGCCGGCCATGGGGATCGTGGTGGAGCGTTTCAGCGATCTCGCTACCGCGATCGACCGTCTGCAGCAGCAGAGGTTCGATGCTCTGGTGGTTGACTTCGACGACCCCGACGCTGCTGGTCAAGTGCTGGACGAGGCCCGCAGGTTGAATTCGGGCGACGCGCCCGTCAGCGTGGCCTTGGTTTCGGAGCCCGCAAAGGCGCGCGCGATTCTCAGCAACGGCGCGCACTTCGTGCTGTACAAGCCACTTTCCGATGACAAAGCCAAAGCCGGCCTGCGCGCCGTAGCCGCGCTGTTGAATCGCGAACGCCGGCGCGCTTACCGCGTTCCCGTGCAGGCTCCTGTGGAAATCACGCTGCCGGACACTCGCAAAGCCGAGGGCATTCTGCTTGATCTGAGCGAAACCGGCATGGACGTTCTCACGGCTGAACCACAGGCTCCGGGATCGCTGCTGAATTTCCGCTTTCAGTTGCCAGATGGAAGCCTTGAAGTTGACGCTCATGGGCAGGTGGCATGGGCGAACCCGAACGGACAAACGGGGGTCCATTTTCTTGATTTGGAAGAGTCGATGAAGGCTCAGCTAAAAGTCTGGCTGCATGCCGCCGCCGTGATGAACGGCGCAAGTCCCGACGAGGCCGTGCCCCACTGTAAGCTCACCGATCTGAGCCTGGGCGGTTGCTATCTGGAAAGTGAATCGCCGTTTCCGGAACGGGCGCTGGTCGACCTCTGCCTCAAAAGCGGAGATGTGGCGGTCCACACCGAAGGCATGGTGCTGGTCACGCATCCTGGACACGGCATGGGATTGGAATTCCCTTCCCGTACGCCGGAGCAACGAGCCCAGGTGGAAAATCTGATTAACTTTCTTCGCAGCTGCCCGGAATCCATGCCGGAGCTGATTATTTCTCCGCGCGCTCTAACCGCGGACCTCAGCCAATTCGAGCACAGCGCGCAAGGGGCTGACGACTCGGCCGCGGAGCCGCTCGAAGATCCGTTGCTCGAACTGCTGCGCCAAGGGTCCTCTCTGCAACAGGACAACTTCCTCGACGAACTTCGCCGACAACGTTCCGGGGAGAGTGTCGCGACCTAGCTTGTCGCTTGTCCACTCCGGTTTTCCCTGCGATCCGTCATGCTTCTGTAATATTAAACCGTTACTTTAAATCACACCTCTCGCGGCAGGTGGCTTGGGGACTTCACGGAGCAGCTCAAGGGCAGGAAGAGTACTGGGCAGCGAAGGCAGCGGAGCGTGCGAGAGGCTCGGGCGAACTGTTTTCGGAGGGCGAAGAACCCGCGTCCCGTCTCTGACGCGGGCCCTCCACCTTCCGCGGTCTGTTCCACCCCATTGCGAGAACGGTAGCTGATCGCTGTTGCGTCATGGTTTCAAAAATATTAAATCTAGGTTAAATCCGGCGGCCAGTTGGCCCGTCCAGCTTTGCCTGAAATGCGAGACCCGGGGATAAGCTCCTCCGTGCACTGTTTTCGCCCTTGTGCGAACATGTACCCGACACGAGACGGCGACTGGGCGGGCAGGCGGGTGGGGAGCGAAGCTGGCGGCAAACATAAAATCCGGAAACGAGCTCGACTCTGGAAATGTTCCAAGAAACGTCGCGCGCGACGAACGCCACAGCGGCCTGGCCTGGGCGCCGCTTATGTCGATCGCGGTTGCGGCCTTCGCGGTTGAAATTCCGTTCTTCTTCCTCGGCACACCCTCCGGGCACGATGTGGAATTTCATTTGTACTCTTGGCTGGAAGTTCTCTCGCAATGGAAGCTGGGTATTGTCTATCCGCGCTGGGCGGCCTTGGCGAACTTCGCCTACGGTGAGCCGCGTTTCATCTTCTATCCCCCGGCTTCGTGGGCGTTAGGCGCGGCGCTTAGCGCAATCTTCCCCTGGACGCTGGCCGCGAGCATTTATATCTGGCTTGCCTTGTCGGCTGCGGGCGTGTGCATGTTTCTGCTGGCGCGGCAGTGGCTTGACCGGCGCGACGCAGCCTTCGCAGCGGTGCTGTACGCCGTCAATCCATATCACCTTGTGATTGTGTATTGGCGGAGTGCGTTCGCCGAGCTTCTGGCGAGTTCTTTGCTGCCGCTGCTGCTCTTGCTGATGTTGCGGGCAGACGAAAAAGGCCGCCGCATAATCGTTTATCTCGCGCTGCTGCTTGCCTCTGCATGGCTGATTAACGCACCGGCGGCGGTGATGATCCATTATTCTTTGGCCTTATTGATGTTGCTGATTGCATGGCAGCGGCGCTCGGCGCGTGTTCTGCTGGTGGGGACGGTCGCCGCAGTTCTTGGAGCTGCGCTGGCTGCGGTTTATCTCTTGCCTGTGATTTACGAACAGAAGTGGATCACCATCGCGCAGGCGGTCTCTGCCGGGTCGCGGCCGCAAGACAGTTTTCTGTTTATCCACACCACCGATGCGGATCACGACGCCTTTAACCACCTGATTTCCTGGATTGCGGTGGGCGAAATCTTGCTGACGGTTGCTGCGGCCTGGGGCGCACGCAGCTGGCGCCGCCGCAATCGTACGCTTTGGTATTCGCTTGTGGCGTGGGCCGCGGCATGCTCGGTGCTTATGCTCTCGATCACGAATGCGCTGTGGAGGATTCTCCCCAAACTGCAGTACATGCAATTCCCCTGGCGCTGGATGCTGTGTCTGGGCATTCCCTTCGCTCTGCTGAGCGTGCTGGGTTTGCGGCGGTGGACCGTTCGCGTATCGTTCTACCTGGCCCTGCTGGGCGTGCTCGCCTTCGGATGGCATCACTTCCAGCCACCGTGGTGGGATAACGCCGGCGACCTGCGCGAAATGCAGGACAACATGGCGACCGGCGAGGGCTACGAGGGTGTCGACGAATACACTCCGGTTGGCGCTGATCCTTCGTCGGTCTTAAAAGACGCTCGCCGCGTGGTGGTGGATGGACCGGCCCACGCCGCGATTCATGTTTCTCAGTGGACTCCCGAATTCAAACTCTTCACGGCGGAAATGTCAGTCCCGGACAATCTGGCGTTGCGGTTGTTCAACTATCCCGCATGGCGGGTTAGCGTGAATGGGCGCCAGGTGCAGCCCGGCGCGCGCGAGGGCACGGGGCAGATGCTGGTTCCCGTCGAGGCGGGTGCAAATCAAGTGCAGATCAACTTCGTTCGCACCTGGGATCGCACGGCAGGTGGGTGGATCTCACTGCTCGCCTTGATTTTGGCTTTCGTGTTGTGGAAGCTTCCATCTTCCAGCGGATCAGCTTTCGCTTTGGTTGCTACGATGAAATGGTGATGCGAAGAATTCTCATCGCGACTTCGAATCCCGGTAAGCTTCGGGACTTTGCCGGCGCTGCTCTGCGACACGGAGTCGAGATTGCGGGCATTCCTGACTTCTCTTCCCTGCCCGCGGTGGTTGAAGATGGACTCACGTTCGAAGCTAACGCGCGCAAAAAAGCCGAGGCCTACAGCCGATATGTCCCCGGAGAAATGGTTGTGGCCGACGACTCAGGATTGGAGATTGATGCTCTGCATGGAGCCCCCGGAGTGCACTCGGCGCGCTACGCCGCGAACCGGCCTGACAAAGCCGAAACGAACACGGATGACGAGGCCAATAACGCACGGGTTCTTCGCGAGCTTCAGGACGTTCCTCAGGCGCAGCGCGCTGGGCGGTTCGTTTGCGTGCTGGCCGCGGCTCGAGACGGCAAGACACTGGCTACATTTCGCGGCACTGCTGAGGGAATCATTCTGGACGCGCCGCGTGGGAAGAATGGCTTCGGCTACGATCCGTTGTTTTACTTTCCGGACATTAAGAAAACATTCGCCGAGCTGACGGCCGAGGAAAAGTCCAAGTACAGCCATCGCGGCGCGGCGTTCCGCGAGCTTTTACGTTGGTGTGACGCCGGCGGGAATGGTTAGAATCGACTTACGCCGCCCGAGAGCGGGGCTACATGGATGGAAGCTTGGCACTCCGAAGACGTCTTCTTATATCCCTTCTGGGAAGTATCGTGGCAGCGGTCATATTGCTGGTCTTAGAACGAGCGACCAATTCAAAAGTGCTCATGCTCTTGCAGTTGCCGGGCTTCTTTGCTTACGTAAATATTTGGGGCATTCACTCTGGTCCAGAGCATCATGTCGCAGGCTACATTGTCTTTGCCGCGGCAAACGCCCTGATCTATTGGCCAATCGCATTCGGATTGGGGTTGCTATTTCGACGCAAAGGCTCAAGCCCACCCGCCCCGTTACCTTGACTTCGCTTCTCTCGCCGCCGATAATAAAAAGTTCTTTTGTCATTGTGGAACGAACAAGCAGAGCTTAATAACTGGACGACTAGGCATTCATAAGGAGCGATTCGTGGCGTCAGCAGCCAGTTCTACTGCTCCCATTGTAGCGAAAAAAGTGGACCACGGAGTGGCGCCCCTGCGCGCAGGCAAGGGTATTTCATTTCTGTTGCGCCGCCTGCATTCGCTTTCCGGAATCGTTCCCGTGGGCGCGTTTCTGTTCGAACACATTCTGGTTTCTAACTCCACGGCAATCAGCGGGCCTGATGCATATGCCCGGCAGGTGAGCTTTCTCGCAAATCTCCCACTGGTCTTCTTTCTTGAGTTGTTTGGCATCTGGCTGCCAATCGCGTTCCACGCACTCTACGGTTTCTACATCTGGTACCGAGGAGACGGAAATACGATGGAATATCCCTGGACCGGCAACTGGATGTATACGGCCCAGCGCTGGACTGGCGGCATTGCCTTCGCCTACATCCTATGGCATACGTGGACGATGCGCTTTACCGGAGTCGATCTGCACGCCTTCCCCAACGCTTCGTTCGGCAAGGTGCAGGAAGAGGTTCTTCAGACTCCTCTGTTCCTGTTTTATGTTGTGGGGTTGATCGCAGCTTCCTGGCACTTCGCCTATGGCATCTGGCTGTTTTCGGCGAAGTGGGGCATCGTTTCCGGAGACAAGGCGCAGAAGCGGTTCCTGGCCGTGTGTGTGGTGTTTTTCTTTGTCTTATCCGGCGCAGGACTCGTCAGCCTGGCTTCGTTCCGCTCACGCCCGCAGCAGCCCTATGAGCCTGGAACTGCGGCATGGCAATCAACCCGAGCTATGAACAATGAAGCTGCAAAGAATCAAGCTGCAAAGAATCAGCCTGCAAAGAATATGGAAGGCCGGTAGACCAACAGATGGCAGTTCCGAAAATTATCGTGATAGGCGGCGGCCTTGCAGGACTCTCCGCCGTCATCAAGATCGCAGAGATGGGCGCCAACGTCGATCTCTTCTCGATTGTTCCGGTGAAGCGTTCGCACTCCGTGTGCGCACAGGGAGGCATCAACGCTGCCAAAAACCTGAAGGGCGAAGGCGATTCCACCTGGATCCATTTTGACGACACAGTTTACGGCGGTGACTTCCTTGCGAACCAGCCTCCCGTTAAGGATATGTGCGAGGCTGCGCCCGGCATCATCGACTTGCTCGACCGCATGGGTGTTCCCTTCAACCGCACGCCGGAGGGTCTACTCGACTTTCGCCGCTTCGGCGGGACTTTGTATAACCGCACGGCCTTCGCCGGCGCGACTACGGGCCAACAACTTCTCTACGCACTCGATGAACAAGTCCGCCGCTACGAATCCGAAGGCAAGGTGAAGAAGTACGAGCACTGGGAATTTCTCTCCGCCGTGCTCGACGGAAACCGCGTCTGTCGCGGCATTTGCGCCATGGATCTTCGCAGCATGGAAGTGCGTACCTTCCCGGCCGACGCCATTATTATCGCGACTGGCGGGATCGGAGCGATCTTCGGCAAGTCCACTAACTCTGTTGTATGTACAGGTTCGGCGCAGTCTGCGCTTTATCAGCAGGGCTGCTTCTACGGGAACGGCGAATTCATTCAGGTGCATCCCACCTGCATTCCCGGCGAAGACAAGCTGCGCCTCATGTCGGAATCGGCGCGTGGCGAGGGCGGGCGCGTGTGGGTTCCGAAAACCCAAGGCGACAAGCGCGATCCGAAAACGATTCCACAGGGTGACCGCTGGTACTTCCTCGAAGAGTGGTATCCCAAGTACGGCAACCTGGTTCCGCGCGACGTGGCTACGCGCGCGATCTTCAAGGTCGTTTATGAATACAACCTCGGCATCGACGGCAAGCCGATGGTGTATCTCGATCTGACTCACATCGATCGCAAGATTCTCGACCGCAAGCTGGAAGGCATTCTCGAAATCTACGAGAAGTTTGTGGGCGACGATCCGCGCGACACGCCCATGAAGATTTTCCCCGGCATGCACTACACCATGGGCGGCCTGTGGATCGATTTCAAGCAGGCCACAAATATTCCGGGAATTTACGCCGCCGGCGAATGTGAATATCAGTATCACGGTGCGAATCGCCTGGGTGCGAACTCGCTGGTGTCGTGCATTTATGGCGGAAGTATCGCCGGACCGAATGCGGTGAAATATGCGCGCGGGCTGCAGGCGCTTCCGGACGGCAACGGAGTTTTCGAGGCCGAGAAGAAGAAGCAGGAAGAGAGCAATGCCCTGCTCATGAATAACTCGGGCACGGAGAATCCCTTCCGGCTGTGGCGCGAATTGGGCGAGTTGATGACCAAAGATTGCACGGTTATTCGTTACAACAAGAACTTGCAGCAGACAGATGCGAAACTGGTCGAGATGCTGGAACGCTTCCGCAAGGTGAACCTGAGCGACCGCACACAGTGGGCGAACACTACCGTGGTCTTCGCTCGCCAGCTTTACAACATGCTGCAGCTGTCGCGGGTGATTGCGCAAGGCGCGCGGTTGCGCGACGAATCGCGCGGCGCGCACTACAAGCCAGACTTCCCCGACCGCGACGACAAGAATTGGCTGAAGACGACGAAAGCATATTTCGCGCCGGATGCGGACGAGCCAAAGTTTGAGTTCGAGGCGGTGGATGTGTCGTTGATTCCGCCGCGGCCGAGGAAGTATGACGCGGTGAAGTGATTGCTATGTTTGACGAAATTCCAAGGCCGAGCAAGGAGCACGTGTTACGTAAACAGGCATGGTTTTGGGTGGGACTATCTGTCCTGTGGCTGTTGATCGGAGTGACTAAAATCGCGAGGCATCGGGACCTCGGATGGCCGATCGTTGTGGCGTGGACCTTTGGCCTGTTGATATGGATCTGGCGACTCATCGCCTCGTATCGAGACGAGGCTCAAAAGGACACAAACTGAGAATCTGTAATGTCTAACAAATCCGTCATCATCAAGATCAAGCGCCAGAACACTCCCACGTCGAAGCCGTACTGGGAAGAGTTCGAACTCGCCCATCATCCGGGGATGAACGTGATCTCCTCGCTCATGGAGATCGCTGCCAACCCGGTCACCCGCGAAGGCAAGGCGACCACGCCCATCACCTACGACTCGAATTGCCTGGAGGAAGTCTGCGGCTCCTGCGCCATGCTCATCAACGGTCGCGCCCGCATGGCCTGCTCGGCCCTGATCGATAATCTTGAGCAACCGGTTAAGCTCGAACCGTTCTCCAAGTTTCCCGTGGTTCGCGATCTCGCGGTCGATCGCAGCGTAATCTTCGAAAATCTCAAAGCCGTCAAGGCCTGGGTTCCGATCGACGGCACCTACGACCTCGGTCCCGGCCCCCGCTTGTCGCCGGAAGAGCAGGAAGCGGCCTATCCACTTTCGCGCTGTATCTCCTGCTGCTGCTGCATGGAGGCTTGCCCGCAGTTCAACGAAGAGACGGGCTTCGTAGGCGCGGCCACCATCGCGCAGGTGAGGTTGTTCAACACCCATCCCACGGGCAAAGAGCTGCAGCACGAGCGGCTGGCGGCGCTGATGGGCGACGGCGGTATTCAGGAATGCGGCTATGCCCAGAACTGCGTGGAGGTTTGCCCCAAGGATATCCCGCTGACCCGCGCCATTTCAGAGGTAGGCGGAGCGGTCATGAAGCAAGCCATCGGTGACCTTTTCCGGCGCTGATTTTTGTCACTTTCGCCCCCCTAACACACCTCTGCCGCGTCTCTGCTGGCGCTAAATGCTTGTTGCAAGAGCACATCCGTTGCTCGCAATCCCGCGCCGGAGTGGCGTTTCGCGTGCTCCTATCCACAGGGAAGCACGCTTGCGAAAGCTGCGGGTAACCAGCGGTAACCAGGCGCGGACAATGCCTGCCGGAAACTCTGGTAACCAGCGCCCAGCAATCAGCGATTGGGGCGCTTGACACGATGACTTACAATGTCCGGGCGGTTGCGGGTTGGGCCGTTTCGGAAGACTACGGAACTCATTGAGAACAAAACCACAGCGTCAAATAATTCTTCTGGCCATGTTGGCTTGCCTGTGCAGCCCGCTGTTTGCGGTCACTGCCACGGCGGTGCACAAGGTCCATCATCGCCGGTTCCCGCGGCTGCATTGGACGTTGTGGCATCCCATGTTCCGCCCCAGTCACGAATCGCTCTTGGCGCAGAACGCAGAAGTTGATCGACTGGAACTGCCCCGCATTCAGGACGACGACGAACTCGAAGCGCTGAAGGCCAGCGGAGCGCTGCAGCCCATCATCGCTGGTGAGACGCTGCGGTTTGATCCGCGCCTTGACCCTTCGCGCCGCTACTGCCGTCCTTGGACTCGCGACTTCGTGCAGGATATCGCCCAAGCTTATTACAATCGTTTTCACGAACAGATCCAGGTAAATTCCGCGGTTCGCACCGTGAAGGTTCAGAAAAAACTTCGCCGGCACAATCGCAATGCGGCTCCGTCCGAGGGCGACACTGCATCATCGCACCTTGCAGGCCTTACCGTGGACTTGCAACGCCGCGGTATGACCCAAGAACAGATTCACTGGATGGAACACTACCTCTTCTATATGAAGGCTCTCGGCCTGGTTGAGCCCGAGGAGGAGCGGCATCAGTGGGTGTTCCACATCATGGTCTCAGGCCGCTATGCGGATTGGCGCGAAACTCAGGACATCATCCCGGTCGATCGCCCCGAACCTGCCACGATGACCGCCGACAGCCGCGCCGAATAGTCAGTCGCATAGTTCCTCACGACGTCCCTTACAGCCTTTCTCACAACGCGTATTGCGCTTCGCCGTTGCCAAACGACCAGTTCTCCCACGCAACTTCCACCAGACTGATCATCAGGTCTTGCTTCCGTAATCCGGGATTCTCGGCCAGAATTTCCGCCATGCGCTGGAACAGCTTCCGTTTCTGCGCCAGCTTGCGTCCGGTTGAGAGCGTAATCTGGACCATCACGAAGTTATCCGTCCGTTGCACGCCAAGGTATGCGGGATCATAGATGAGACCGCCCGCGGGATGCTCAGTGATCACCTGGAACCGATCCTGCGCAGGCGCATCCATGGCCTCCACCAACGCTCGGTGCACGCCATCCGCCAGAGCCTTTCTATATTCTTCCGTTTTGCCTTCGCGTAGCGAGATTCGAACCAGTGGCATCTATCCCTCCCTTGAGTTGTGAGTAGCGCTAGACAATGGATGAATCTGCTCCTCACCGAGATTCATAGGCGGAACATCGAGCGTGCTTTAATGGATCATGATCGTTCTGATGGCCGGCCTTCCTGGCACCGGCAAGACGACGCTCGCCCGCGAACTAGCTAGTCGCCTGGGCAGCCGGGTGCTGAATAAAGACGAGGTCCGGCACGCGCTTTTCTCCGCCGATGAAATCGAATACTCTTCCTGGCAGGATGACTTCTGCCTGCACCTCATGATTGAAACCGCGGGCCAGCTCTTGCAGCGAGATCCCAACCGTTTCATCTTTCTGGATGGCCGGACGTTCTCTCGCCGATACCAGGTCGACAACGTCGTAAACGCCGCCGCCGCGCTGCACCAGAGCTGGCGCATCCTCGAGTGCGTATGCGCCGAAGAATTGGCGCGGCAACGGATTAAGGAGCAGGCTTCCTCGGGGGCTCATCCTGCTGGCAACCGCAACTTCCAGCTCTACCTTGAAGTGAGATCACGCTTCGAAGCCATCACCTTACCTAAAACCGTGATCGACACTGGTCAAGCGCTGCCAGTCTGCATCGAGCAAGGCCGGGCAGCTCTGCGCTAATCGTTATTCGCGAATCGTGCTTTGCTCCGCGCGTCGGGGCCTATACAATCGTGGACTTGCCCGCAGTTTTATCCGCCGCGCGCCATATATATGACTCATTTCAGAATGCTCTTCTTCTCGTGCCTGGCTCTTACCGCTTCCTCTGCGTTTGCCCAAGCCGCAAACCCGGCGGACATAACCGTCAGCGACAAAGCTCGCGCGATTCAGGAGTCCGCCATCGTCGTTGACACCCACGCCGACACGCCACAGCGTTTTCTCGACGAAGGCTTCGACATCGGCTCGACCGATCCCGGCGACACCGGGCACATCAGCCTCGATAAAGCCCACCGCGGCAATCTGGGCGCGGAGTTCTTCTCCATCTGGGTGGACCCCGGGACGAACGAGGGCCACTTCGCTAAACACACATTCGACCTCATAGACTCGGTCTACGAGCAGGCCGCGCGGCATCCCGACCGCATGATGATGGCTTTTTCCGTGGCCGACATCGAGCGCGCACACAAAGAACACAAACTCGCCTCACTGATGGGCATCGAAGGTGGCCACTCGATCGAGAACGACATGCACCTGCTGCGTGATTACTATCGCCTCGGCGTGCGCTACATGACTCTCTCCTGGTCGAACACCAACGAATGGGCTGATTCCTCCGGCGACATCAATGACCCAAAAGTCGAGCACCACAACGGTCTCACCGATTTTGGGAAGCAGGTCGTGCTCGAAATGAATCGCCTCGGAATGATGGTAGATATTTCACACGTCGCCGACAAAACTTTCTGGGACGCGATCGCGACCACAAAAGCTCCCGTGATCGCCTCGCATTCTTCGGCGCGTGCCCTGGTCGACGCGCCGCGAAACATGACGGACGACATGCTTCGCGCGGTCGCCAAGAATGGCGGCGTCGTGCAAGTGAACTTCTTCTCCGGCTTCGACGATCAGAGCTATTGGGATGCCTCCAGAGCTCAAGCCAAGGATCGTGACGCGGCCGTCGCAGCCTTCGTCGCAAAAAAGAAAGCTGACGGGCAGACCGTCACCTACCTGGATACGGACCGCATCGAACGTGAGTGGACGGCCAAACTTCCGCGGCCGCCTTTCAAGGTTTTGATTGACCACATTGATCACATCGCGAAAGTCGCCGGGGTCGATCACGTTGGACTGGGCTCTGACTTCGACGGCGTAGGCGGAGCCACGCCTAAGGGGATGGATTCTGCCGCCGACCTGCCAAAGATTACGCAAGCCCTGCTCGATCGCGGATACAGCGCTGACGACATCAAGAAAATTCTCGGCGGAAATATTCTGCGAGTCTTCCGCCAGGTCGAGGCCGTCAGCCGCGACATGCAGTCCCATTAACACCAGCGCTCGCGGGCTTCTCTGTCGTACAATGCAACGTTGCAACGCCACAGTACAATCCAGCGTTGCTGATAAACCACTGCGGACACGTCCGTGCACGTGCAAGGAGCAATCATGCGTAATGCTTTTATAGTTTGCGCGCTGCTTTCAATGTCTACGCTGGGTGTCTGGGCGCAATCAAGCCCACAGGCCGCAGATGGAGCCAAACCAGCTCCGGCCAAGCCGCCCGTTCACCATGCGGCAGCCGGCACACCCACCGCGATCATCGACACCTCGGTGGGCAAGTTGACGTGTACTCTGTTTCCGGACAAAGCCCCGATCGGAGTCGCGAATTTCATCGGCCTCGCCACCGGAACCAAGGACTGGAAGAATCCCGTCAGCGGAGCGACCAAGCACGGCGTGCCACTCTACGATGGCACAATTTTTCATCGCGTGATCGCCGGCTTCATGATCCAGGGCGGCGATCCTAAGGGCGACGGAACGGGCGAGATAGGGATTGATTTCAAAAACGAAGTTTCCCCTGACTTACTGTTCGATAAGCCGGGCCGTCTCGCCTACGCCAACTCCGGTCCTGATACCAACGGATCGCAGTTCTTCATTATGGAGGAAGCACTCACAGGTCAACACGCGTCCATGCTGAACGGACACTACACCATCTTCGGCCAGTGCGACGAAGCGAGCGTAGCTCTGGTGAAGCAGATCGCGCACATGGCGACTGACCCGATGAATGACCGTCCCTTCCGCCCAGTGAAGATTATTCACATCACGATTGTTCACAGAGTGCCCGCGGCTAAACCCGCAGCGTCTGCGCCGAAACCAGCAGCAAGTCAGAATTGACACATGTAAGGACAGCCGCCTTGGCTGTCCGCGGTAGCCAGCAACCACCAACGATTGAAAGGACTCCATGACTCGCCAACCCGGACTCTACGCCACGTTTGAAACCAGCGAAGGCAACATCGTTTGCCGCCTTTTCGAAAAAGATGCGCCCAAAACCGTAGCCAACTTTGTGGATCTCGCCGAAGGCAAGCGCGAGTGGACGCATCCCTCGACTCGCAAGAAATCCAATGACCGCCTTTACGACGGCACGATTTTCCATCGCGTGATCCCCGACTTCATGATCCAGGGCGGCGATCCGCAAGGTACCGGCATGGGAGGCCCCGGCTACCAGTTCGAAGACGAAACCAAAGGCTCGCCGCACAAGCTCGACAAAGCGGGCAAGCTGGCAATGGCCAACGCCGGCCCCAACACCAACGGCTCGCAATTCTTTATCACCGTCGCGCCCACAACATGGCTGACGGGCAAGCACACAATCTTCGGCGAGGTCATCGAAGGTCAGGATATCGTCAAGAAGATTTCCGAAGTCCCGCGCGCGCGCAACGATCGGCCGAACAAGGATATAGTGGTGAAGAAGGTGACGATCGAGAAAGTGTAGGCAGACCTTCGCACTAAATGGGATGGGATCGGGAAGGGCACGTTCGGTCGTGCCCTTCCATCCATTTTTCCCTCCCTGATTTCAGCCGCCGAAGGGCGTGGTCAGACCCCGATCACCCCGCACAACTCCTTCACCGCCGCCGCACTCTTATCAAGCCCAGCCTTCTCTTCAGCAGTAAGCTTGATCTCGATAATCTGTTCAATCCCCTTCGCGCCCAGCTTCACCGGCACGCCCACGTAGAGCCCGCTGATCCCGTACTCACCCTGCAAGTACGCAGCGCATGGCAGGATCTTTTTCTTGTCCTTAAGAATCGCCTCAACCATCTCGGTCGCTGCTGCGGACGGTGCGTAATAAGCCGAGCCACTCTTCAGATACTTCACAATCTCCGCTCCGCCGTCCCGCGTGCGCTGCACTAAAGCCTCAAGCCGAGACTTCTCGATCAACTCAGTGATCGGAATGCCCGCGACCGTGGAATAGCGCGGAAGGGGAACCATCGTGTCGCCATGTCCACCTAGCACAAACGCGGTCACATTCTCCACGCTGACCTTCAATTCGTCCGCGATGAACGCTCGAAACCGCGCCGAATCGAGTACGCCCGCCATGCCGACCACGCGCTCGCGCGGAAATCCGCTCAACTTGTAAGCCGCCTGCGCCATGGCATCCAGCGGATTCGACACAATAATCAGAATGCAATCCGGCGAATACTTCGCGACCTCGCCCACTACGGCCTTCATGATGCCGTAATTGGTGTTCAGCAAATCGTCGCGGCTCATCCCCGGCTTGCGCGGAATGCCCGCGGTGATGACCACGATGTCAGAGTTCGCCGTGTCTTTATAGTCGTTCGTGCCGCTAATGTAAGAGTCGCGTTTCTCGATGGGCATTGCTTCGAGCAAATCCAGGGCCTTGCCCTGCGGCACGCCTTCAATAATGTCGATGAGGACGACATCAGCCAGTTCCTTCGAGGCAATCCAGTGAGCCGCGGTTGCTCCAACGTTTCCGGAACCTACAATGGTTACTTTCTTGCGCATGTATGAGTCCTTTCTATGAGACGCTCAAGCCTTTAACACAGAGGGCACAGAGTCACACAGGGTAGATCTCCCGTGAACACTGATCGAATTACTGAAAAACGATTTACCTCGTGCCCCTCTGTGTCCCCTGCGTTTGAGACTTTGATCTCGTCTACACCAGCACCGCCGCGCCCATATTCTCAATAATGGAGTCGGCAAACTGGCTGGTCTTGACCTTGGTGGCGCCTTCCATCAGCCTCTCAAAATCGTACGTAACTTTCTTCTGGAGAATCGTTCGCTCCATCCCGCCCTCGATCAGATCGGCAGCTTCGTTCCATCCCAGAAAGCGGAACATCATGACGCCGGACAGCATCACCGACCCAGGATTGATCACATCCTTGTCGGCGTACTTCGGAGCCGTTCCGTGCGTCGCCTCGAAGATAGCGTAGCCATCGCCAATATTCGCTCCAGGAGCAATCCCCAGCCCGCCCACCTGCGCCGCGCAAGCGTCAGAAATGTAATCGCCGTTCAGGTTAGGGCAAGCCAGCACCGAGTATTCATCCGCCCGGGTCACCACCTGCTGAAAGATCGAATCGGCAATGCGGTCATTGATCATGATTTTCTTCTTCCACTGGCCCTTGCCGTGCGTGGCATAGATGCGGTCCAGTACGTCTTTAACTTCCTGCTCCACCGCTTGGCGAAACGCGGGCGGAGCAAATTCCATCCCCGGCTCAACCAGCTCGGCATTCTGCGCCACGGTCAGGTTCGGATTCTTGTCCTTGTTGTCGACAATCCAGCTCTCGCGCTCGGTGATTACCTGGTCCCGAAATTCGTCGGCAGCCAGTTCATATCCCCACTTGCGGAACGCGCCCTCGGTGAACTTCTGAATGTTGCCCTTGTGCACCAGGGTCACGCTCTTGCGGCCAGTCTCGAGCGCATGGCGAATCGCCATCCGCACCAGGCGCTTGGTTCCAGTCACGGAGATTGGCTTGATGCCCACGCCCGAATCCAGCCGCACCTGCTTCTTGCCGCCCTTCAGCATATCTTTGTTGAGAAACTCGATTAGCTTCGCGCACTCGGCAGTTCCCTCTTCCCACTCGATACCCGCATATACGTCTTCAGTATTCTCACGGTAAATGACGACATCCATGCGCTCGGGATTCTTTACCGGCGAAGGCACGCCCTTGTAGTACTTCACCGGACGCACACAGCAGTAGAGGTCGAGAATCTGGCGCAGCGCGACATTGAGCGATCGAATGCCGCCGCCGACTGGCGTGGTCAGCGGACCTTTAATCGCGACGCGAAATTCGCGAATGGCGGCAACCGTGTCATCGGGCAGCCAGGTATCGAACTTTGCTTTGGCCTTCTCCCCAGCAAACACCTCGTACCAGGCCACGCGGCGTTTGCCCTTGTAGGCTTTCTCCACGGCCGCGTCGAACACGCGCCGCGACGCCTTCCAGATGTCGCGTCCCGTTCCATCACCTTCGATAAACGGAACGATCGGATTATCCGGCACTTCATACTTCCCCGCCGTATAGCCGATCTTCTTGCCGTCGGAGGGTACCGCTGCACCGTTAAAAGTACTCGCCATTCCTGAGCCTCCCATGAATTTGCCGCCCGCCACACGAAAACTTTGGTTGTAGAGAAATACGATTTATAGAGAATACCTCGTTGGACCCACACTAACCAATTCCTGCGTCACAGCGTATTTGTGTGACCGCCATCACCACCGTCGCGTCCCAAAAGACTTGCGCACGCCCACAGTCATGTAGCGTCCCCAGGGCCCGTTGTTGCCGAGATCGGCCACGCCCAGATTAGTGTCGCGCGCCCCCAGACGATCAAACAGAAAGTGTTGGGTCACGCGAAACTCAAATCCCTTCCCGATGTAGACTCCCCCGCCCCACGAGTGCTCAATGCCAATCGCATCGGGCGACCAGGTGTATAGCGTCTGCGGAATAGTTTTGCCAAACAGGAAGGAAGGCGCCCCAAACACCATCAACCGCCGCAACTCCCCCCGCCCAAAGGGACGAACCTCGAGCATGCCTGACAACATATAGCGCGCAAACATGCTGCAGGGCGCGTTCGCCCCGCCATATTGTCCCGCGTTCCCGGCGCAGAGGTTGGGGTCGATTTCGTTATGTGGAGGCGCCAGATCAAATTGTGCCCATCCCCAGAACATGTCTTTAGGAAAAAACATTCTGGGCTGGGACGCTGCATCCTGCGTGTTGCTCGCAGGCGCTGCACTCTGTGCTCTGCCCAAAGCCGAAATCGATAAAAGAAATGCAAGTATCCACACCAACGTTTTCATCCAGCCTCCAGAATTTTGTTTTCCTTTGACGAAAAGCCTAATGGCCACCGCCCACGTGGTCGCAACTCCCATCGAAATTCTCACTGACCTTTAGGGTCAGCTGTGAGGGACGAACGGGAGCGGAACATTGTAACCTGCTGGCGGTACTAACGATTCAGCTCGGATCGCCATAGGGCACAGGCCTACAGGAAATCGATTCCGAAATACGTATCCGGGGAACGAAATACATCGCTGTCGCACCTTCCAGATTTCATATCCAAGATTTAGATTTATTCCATTCGTAGGATTTGCACAGAGGCCTACCAGTCGAAAGGACTTACGGTGCAATCATCTACGGTTTGGTTGGCCGATTGCTTACTTGGCAACAGCAAAAGTTCCGAAAGCCCATGCCCCAGGAAGTTTCTGTCTCGTATCAGGCCATCAAGAGCAAGGTGTATCGGTTAATCGACGCCTTGGTCGTCGGCGAAAAGACAGAGGTTGAAGTCCAGGAGTCCATTCGCCGCTGGTGGGATCTCATTCACCCCGCCGACCGTCCCATCGCCCAAAAATATCTCTTAGCCGTATTGGAACGCTCCGGTCAGGCCCTCGACGCGGTCGAGGAAGGCTTGATCGACGCGACTCACCATGAGCCTGTTCCAGTCGATTCAGCGAAGGCCCTCAAACTGGTGGACAGAATCGTGAAACAGACAGCGAAGCCGGCGTCCCTCAGCACCACCGCTTGAACGAGACAAAGATTTTACAATTTGCTGGCTTGCGGCGTCCCGTCGCGACCGGTATTCTCACTCTTCCGAGCCTAAGTCCAGTCAGGAGTGATCAATGAAATCTCGCTTCCTTCAGTTCCTCTGCAGGTTTCGCGGCTATCTTCTATCTGGAGCATTGCTGATTATGGCTGGATCATTGCTTGCGGCTTCGGGAATCTACACCTTCACCCTCAACTCCATCGACGGCACTCCCGCGCCGCTCGCCAACTACAAAGGCAAAGTGGTTCTGGTCGTCAACGTGGCCAGCCAATGCGGCTACACCCCTCAATACAGCGCTCTCGAGGCAACGTACGAAAAGTACAAGGACCAGGGCTTCGTCATCCTCGGCTTCCCTGCCAACAATTTCGGAGCCCAAGAACCTGGCACCAACGAAGAAATCAAAACCTTCTGCTCCCGCAAATACAGCGTAACCTTCCCCATGTATTCAAAGATTTCAGTCAAAGGCGCAGACCAGGCTCCGCTCTACGCCTACCTCACCAAAGATGCCGGGCCCAGCGTAGCCGGGGAAATCAAGTGGAACTTCACCAAGTTCCTGGTCGACCGCAATGGCAACGTAGTGCAGCGCTTCGAACCCGCGGTCACGCCGGATTCGAAGGAAGTGATCGCGGCAATTGAGAAACAGTTGAAGTAACGATCCATCCGTCGGCTTCCCGGATGCCCGCCTTCGTAGCTTCCGTGTTTAAGCAACTCGCCAGGATCAATGAGTGCTATCGCGATGTTTCGCCAAGAGTAGTCAATGCGATGCGCGCGAATCCTCATGACCGCCGCTGGGCTTTAGGTTTCTTCAACTGCACGATCCAGTAGACGATTGTGGCTAAGACGCCAATGTAAAAGCTGATTTTAACTCCATCGCCTGCTGCTCCGCGTCTGTAACCCGCCCAGACCATCGTGATCGGCAACGAGAACATAAATCCAGGGAAGAAGCAGCCTATCCCAAGAACGATCTGTCGCATCCAGCCGCTACTTTGCCGGTATCGGCCAGACCAAGCAAATCGCAGAAGACGTATGCCTACTCCCACGGCACCAAGCCCCAACGACCACATGATGGCGTGCCCGAACACAACGAACAAGAAGGGGTTGCTGACGTACTCTGCTCCCTCGATCGGGCAAGCAAAAGCAATGAGGCTTGCAAATGCCGCAATCGCGCCCAGAGTTGCTGCTACCGTACGCTTCCACATCATGACGCAGACCCTTCGCACGATGTTAACTTCCAGCTGAGGGGTGTCAACGTTACGTCTGTTCCTGCGCGGTTGATGAAAAGAGCCTATAGCACTCAGTGAGAACTGGATGCCGAGCGAGCCCGAAATTACTCCGGGGAGAAGCTGGCCGCTGGCGCACTGGAACCCTTGGCTGTCTTAGGCTACCACCCGCCCTGCTACAATTCGGTTCGCAAGACAGCCAAAGGCAAATGCAGCGCTTTCAGGTTACGCTCCGGTTTGAACTGGCCACTGACCACCGGCCACTGATCACTGCCCCATGGACTTCGACCAACTCCAAACCTTCCTCGAAGTAGCCCGCCACGCCTCGTTCTCCCGCGCGGCCGAGAAGCGTTTCCGCACCCAGCCCGCCATCTCCTCCCAGATTCGCGCCGTGGAAGACGAAGTCGGCGCCAAGCTGTTCGACCGCTCCGGCGGCAAGGTCTCTCTCACCGCCGCCGGCAAGTCTTTCCAGAAATACGCGCAGGAAACCCTCGACGCCCGCAAGGCCATGCTCACCTCCCTCGCTGAAATGGAGCACGTCCCTCGCGGCGCCATCACCGTGGGCGCCAACGAAGGCACTTGCCTGCACATTCTTCCCGAAGTCTTTGCCGACTTCAAAAAGCAGTACCCCGACGTTTCGGTCAACATCAAGCGCGCCGACTACGCCAAAGTTCTCGAATCGGTCACCGACAATTCCGTCGATTTCGGCGTAGTTTCCCTGCCCGTAAAAGACAACCGCCTCACCGTAGTCCTCATCCATCAGGATGAGCTGGTCATCATCGCCCCGCCGCACCATCCGCTGGGTAAAATGAAGTCAGCTTCCGTAGGAGATCTGGCCAAGTATCCGCTGGTGCTACCCAAA
>DATHOK010000123.1:0-6577 GCA_035484995.1 Verrucomicrobiia bacterium
GCAACCTTCCTGGCAGCATCCTTGTCAGGACAAACAATCAGAATGGCGTCATCCCCGGCAATCGTTCCCACCACTCCCTCCCATTCCTGTTCATCCAGCGCCGCCGCCACCGGCTGAGCACTGCCAATGATCGTTTTCACGACCAAAAGGTTCTGCGCGGGCCGCACATCCAGTACGAATTCTCGAACCAGCCGATGGACCGGGGGCAGCGCCAAACCAGCAGCGCCTTCGCCCTGAGTCAAGGCGTAACCAGCCGCCGTCTTGCTCAGGTTCAGGTCGTGAATATCCCGCGACAGCGTCGCCTGCCCCACCTTAAATCCCCGCTTGCGCAGCGCCCGCTGCAAGTCTTCCTGGTTGGCGACGGGTCCGTGTTTCAACGCTTCCAGAACGGCTCTCTGTCGCAGGGCTTTATTCATTATGAATATTTATTCATTATTATGAATAAATATTCTCTATCTTACAGACCGTACCCTCCCTGTCAAGGAAAAACACCGCCCCTCCCATTTTTGGTAATCGGCCCACGAGGCCAGCCGCAGAAGAAGCTCTCCGCAACCTAAAACCAGAGTCAGCCTCAAATCCTTGCTAGACTACTCGCGGTTGAGAAGCAGCGAGTCGCAGCCGGAGTCACGCCGCATGAGCAACAAACCCACCCTGGCAGCTGAATTGATTGCCGAATTCCTTGGAACGTTCGTCTTGATACTCTTCGGCACAGGCGTAGTCGCCATGGTCGTGCTGTTCCCCTCAAATACTCCTGGCGCCGCGGTTCACGGCGGCTACACCAACATCACCCTGGGCTGGGGATTGGCGGTAACCATGGGCCTCTACATTTCGGGAAAAGTTTCTGGCGGACATCTCAACCCGGCAGTCACGCTTACGTTGGCGGTGTTCCGTGATTTTCCCTGGCGCAAGGTCCTTCCATATTCCCTGGCACAGACTGCTGGAGCTTTTCTCGCCGCTGCCCTGGTCTACCGCAACTATTTACCAGCCTTTCATCAGGTAGACCCTCAACTGCAGGGAACTGCCGGCGTGTTTACAACGTTCCCCACTTTTCCGGCGTTGCCGCAGGCAGGGTTTCTCGATCAAGTGATCGGCACGGCTCTGCTGCTGCTCATGGTGTTGGCCATCACGGATGAACTCAACGTCCCTCCTGGCGCCAACCTTGCGCCTGCGATGATCGGCCTGGTCGTAGTGGCCATCGGCATGAGCTTCGGCGGCATGCATGGATATCCAATCAATCCTGCGCGCGATTTCGGCCCGCGCCTTTTCACCGCGGTCGCTGGATTCAAAAACAACGGCCTCACTGACGGCGCTCGCGTGTGGTGGGTGCCGGTGCTTGCGCCGCTACTGGGCGGACTCATCGGCGCCGCAGTCTACGATTTCGGAATTCGACGATTTCTGCGCGCGTCTCAGCCCTCGTCCCAGCATTGAACCAGAACCTCGGCAGAAAACAGGAGACCTCTTGCCTTACATTCTCTCTCTCGATCAGGGCACGACAAGTTCCCGATCCCTCCTGTTCGATCACAATGGCGCGGTCCAATCCCTGGCACAGCGCGAGTTCAAGCAGATCTTCCCCGAGCCCGGATGGGTCGAGCACGATCCCGAGGAGATCGCGGCATCACAAATCGCTGTTGCCTTGGAAGCCTTGGCGAACGCCAATGCACAGCCCCGCGACGTGGCCGCGATCGGGATCGCCAACCAGCGCGAAACCACCATCGTCTGGGACCGCACCACCGGCAAGCCCGTTTACAACGCCATCGTCTGGCAGGATCGCCGCACCGCCGCTTTCTGCCACCAGCTTAGGTCGCAAGGCCACGAAAGTTTAATCCAACAGCGCACCGGACTGTTGATCGACGCTTACTTTTCCGCCAGCAAGATTTCCTGGATTCTCGAACACGTCCCGAACGCACGCTCACTCGCCGACTCAGGCCGTCTCGCGTTTGGCACCGTCGATACCTGGCTGATCTGGAAGTTGACGGGCGGCCGCGTGCACGTCACCGACGCCAGCAATGCGTCCCGCACTATGCTTTTCAATCTGCGTTCCGGCCGTTGGGATAACGATCTTCTCGACCTCTTCCGAATCCCGGCGTCGATGTTGCCCACAGTGCGGCCCTCCAGCGAAGTCTACGGAGAAGTAAGCTCGGTCCCAGGGCTGAACGGCATCCCGATCGCAGGCATCGCCGGCGATCAGCAGGCCGCGCTCTTCGGGCAAAGATGCACGAGCCCCGGCCTCACCAAGAATACCTACGGCACGGGTTGCTTCATGTTGCAGAGCACCGGCAATCGCGCGGTCGCATCCACCAACCGCCTGCTCACAACCGTAGCCTGGAGAATCGCCGACACGACCGACTACGCGCTCGAGGGCAGCGTGTTCGTGGGCGGAGCTGTGGTCCAGTGGTTGCGTGACGGCTTAGGAATTATCCGCAGCTCATCGGAAGTAGAAGCGCTCGCAAATTCCGTCCCCGACAATGGCGGAGTGTATTTCGTACCAGCCTTCGTGGGTCTGGGCGCTCCGCACTGGGATTCTTACGCTCGAGGCGCAATCTTCGGCCTCACCCGAGGCAGCAACGCAGGTCACATCGCGCGCGCCGCCCTCGAGAGTATCGCCTACCAGGTCGCCGACCTGATGGACGCAGTCCAGACTGACACAAACACTCCTCTGAAAGAATTGCGAGTCGATGGCGGTGCATCCACCAACGATGCTCTCATGCAATTCCAGGCGGACACTCTCGGCGTGCCAGTCGTGCGTCCGGCCATGACGGAGACGACTGCGCTCGGCGCAGCATTCTTAGCCGGTCTGGGCGTCGGTTTTTGGAAGGACCTGCAGACTGTTGATGAAATGCCGCGTGCGGAACGACGGTTTGAACCACGCCTGCCGTCCTCCAAAGTGGAGGCTGTGCGGCAGCGCTGGCGTGAAGCCATCTCCCGCGCAAAATCATGGGAGCAAGTACGAAAGGAATAAATTTCTCACCTTAGGTCCCGGAGTGACCGACCCCGGCTTATGCCGCGGCAATCGCATGAGCAAGCGCAACGTCATCGTCGGTTTGGGCGAACTGCTTTGGGACTTGTTTCCCGCCGCAGCACAACTGGGCGGAGCGCCCGCCAACTTCGCCTATATCGCCTCTTTGCTCGGGGATGAAGGAATTCCAGCCAGCCGTCTCGGCCAGGATTCTCTGGGCGTAGACGCGATCCGCCGCCTCGGAGAAATCGGCCTCTCAACCGAGTTCATTCAGAAAGATGCGGACCATTCGACAGGAACAGTGAATGTCGAAGTGGATCACACCGGCCAGCCGCGCTTTGAAATCCCCAAGTCAGTGGCATGGGATTTTCTCGAGTGGACACCGCAGTGGCAGAAGCTGGCGCAACAGGCCGATGCTGTGTGCTTTGGATCGCTCGCGCAAAGATCGGAACGCAGCCGTGCCACCATCCGCAGATTTCTGCTGGCCGTGCCCAAAAGCGCAGTGCTGGTGTTCGACGTCAACCTGAGGCAAAACTTCTATTCCAAGGAAGTCCTGGCAGAGTCGATGAAGCTGGCAACCATCGTCAAACTAAACCACGAGGAACTTCCGAAGATCATGCGCTTGTTTGAATTGAAGACTAGCGGAGAAGAAGCCTCGGCTCGACAATTGCTTTCGCGCGAAGTGAAGCTGGTTTGCGTAACCCGCGGCAGCGGCGGCAGCCTCGTGGTGTCCGCCGACGAACGCAGCGAACATCCGGGCTTCAAGGTCAAGGTTGCCGACACCGTCGGCTCGGGCGATGCTTTCACCGCGGCCCTCGTGCATGGATATCTCCGGGGTACGCCGCTTGCGCAAATCAACGAAACCGCAAACCGCATCGGCGCGTGGGTTGCCAGTCAATCAGGAGCGACTCCCGTGCCAAAAGCGGGCAGCTTAGCCCAAAGCTTGGCTGAGATTACTTAGAATTCGTTATTCGCGCACGCGTACGCATCGTTGCGAGTTTTGGTTTATTCTGTCAAGTTTGGCGTTTGCCACTCAGGGGGCCCAGTGATCAGATCTAACGTATTCGTTTGTCTATTCGTCTGCCTCGCAGTTTTCCTGTCTATCGGATCGACCACCGCACAGCAAGTTCCAGAAAACACTTATCAGGATCTGCATTGGCGCATGATCGGCCCGTTCCGTGGAGGTCGTACCCGGGCCGCGGCTGGCGTCCCCAGCCAGCCGAATGTTTTCTATATAGGACAGGTCAACGGCGGAGTCTGGAAGTCGGACGACTACGGCCGCACCTGGACGCCCATCTTCGATCACGAGTCGACCCAGTCGATTGGCGCCATCGCAGTAGCTCCGTCCAATCCCGATACAATTTATGTTGCCAGCGGTGAAGGCCTGCATCGCCCCGACCTCTCGATCGGAAACGGAATCTATAAATCTACGGACGCGGGAAAAACCTGGACTCATCTCGGCCTGCGCGATGGTTTCCAGATTCCCGCTCTCGCCATCGATCCGCGCGATCCCAATCGAGTCTTCGCGGCCGTGCTCGGCCATCCCTACGGACCGAGTGAAGAGCGCGGCCTTTTCCGTTCGACCGATGGCGGCCAGACCTGGCAGAAGGTCATCAACAAAGATGAGAACACCGGAGCCTCCGACGTCGAGATTGATCCCTCGAATCCTGACACAATTTATGCCTCCATGTGGGAAGCTCGCGAGGGCCCCTGGGAGGATGGAAACCTCTTCAACGGAAACGGTGGCGGATTGTTCAAGTCGTCCGACGGTGGTACTACCTGGCATCCTCTTACCAACGGTCTGCCCAAGGATCTGTCGCAGATCAATGTCGCCATAGCTCCCGTGGACTCGCGGCGCCTCTACGCAACAATCGCCATGTCCTCGGGCAAGCTCGCCTTCTACCGTTCCGATGATGCCGGAGATAGCTGGGCGCAAGCAACGGATGATCCCCGCCCTTCAGGCCGCATCGGCGGAGGCGATCTTGCCGTCCCTAAGGTGGATTCGAAGAATGCGGACATCGTCTACTGCGTCAGCACGGTAACCATGCGATCGACAGATGGCGGCAAAACCTGGTCCGGATTTCGCGGCGCGCCCGGCGGCGACGACTACCAGAATCTCTGGATCAATCCCAACAATCCCAACATCATTCTCATCGTCAGCGACCAGGGTGCCATCATCACCGTCAACGGCGGCGCCAGTTGGAGTTCCTGGTACAACCAGCCCACCGCACAGATTTATCATGTCGCCGTCAGCGACACTTTCCCCTATCGCGTTTGCGGAGGCCAGCAGGAGAGCGGTTCGGTTTGCATCTCCAGCCGCGGCAATGACGGCGCTGTCACCTACCGCGAGTGGCATCCCGTAGGAGTAATCGAATACGGCTACGTCGCGCCCGATCCGCTAGACCCTGACATTATTTACGGTGGCGGCAGAAGCGAGGTCTCGAAATTTCACTGGTCTACCGGCCAGGTTCAAAATGTCACTCCGATTCCGCTTCGAAGCTCCAAATACCGCACTGACCGCACTGAGCCCACTATGTTCTCGCCTCTCGATCCGCACACCCTTTATTTCGCCAGCAACGTTCTTTTCAAAACCACCGACGGCGGAAACACGTGGGAGACCATAAGTACTGACCTCACGCGCGAAAATCCGGGAGTCCCGGCCAGTGTCGGAAACCTGACCCCCAAAGGCGCGGACAAGCAGCGTGGCGTCATCTACGCTCTCGCACCTTCATTTAAGACGATCAACACACTCTGGGCGGGCACCGACGACGGCCTGGTCTGGCAGACTCGCGACGGAGGCAAGAAGTGGAATGACATTACTCCAAAAGAATTGACGCCATGGAGCAAAGTCACCCAGATCAGCGCCTCGCACTTTGATGATGACTCCGCCTACGCCTCCGTGAGCCGTTTTCGCATCAACGACGAGCGGCCCTACATCTACCGCACGCACGACAGTGGAAAAACCTGGAACCTGATCACTTCCGGCCTGCCCGAAATCGGTCCGGTCGACACAGTCCGCGAGGATCCTGTGCGCAAAGGACTTTTGTTTGCCGGAACGGAGAATGCAGTCTGGGTCTCATTCGACGACGGCGATCATTGGCAAT
Organism: Verrucomicrobiia bacterium; assembly: GCA_035484995.1. Lineage (GTDB taxonomy): Bacteria > Acidobacteriota > Terriglobia > Terriglobales > Acidobacteriaceae > Sulfotelmatobacter. The sequence continues at coordinate 6,061 of DATHOK010000123.1, forward strand.
CTCTGCAATTGAATCTGCCGCACACCTCCATGCGCGATCTCTGGATTCATGACGACGACCTGATCGTAGCTACCCACGGCCGCGCGTTCTGGATTCTGGATGACATCACCCCTCTGCGCGAAGCTACGTCTTCGCTCGCCGCCACCGACGCCCATCTCTTTACTCCAGGGCCCGCCTATCGCGTTCACCGCGACACCTACACCGACACCCCGCTTTCCCCCGACGAACCAACTGGAGCCAATCCGCCCGATGGCGCAATGATCGACTACTACCTGGGGCGCACCGCTTCTGCTGCCGTGACTCTCGAAATCCTCGACGCGCGTGGCCAACTCGTCCGCAAGTTTTCTAGCGCCGACAAACCAGACGTTACCGAGGCCGAACTGAGGAAACAACTCATCCCCCTCTACTGGGTGCGTCCTTTCCGCTCGTTGTCGGCGGATGCCGGAATGCACCGCTGGGTTTGGGATCTACACTATCCTGCACCCGATTCCACACGCCACGACTATCCCATCTCCGC
>DATHOK010000124.1:0-3351 GCA_035484995.1 Verrucomicrobiia bacterium
GTTCAAGACGATTTCGGACGCGTTTGCAGGAAGGATTTCTTATTTCAAAGTTTTCTCTGGCGTGCTGAAGAATGAGGCCACGGTACAGAACTTCTCACGCGGATCGGCGGAGAAGCTGTCGCATATTTCCATCATGCAAGGGAAAGCGGCGGTGCCGGTGACGGAGTTGCACGCGGGAGATATTGGCGCGGTGGCCAAATTAAAGGACACGCTCACTGGTGACACGCTGGGAGACAAGGCGGCGCCGATTCAGTATCCGCGAGTGAAGCTGCCAGAGCCGGCTATCACGTTTGCGATTGAGCCCAAGAGCCGGGCCGATGAAGATAAGCTAGGGCCGGGCATTCATAAACTGATGGAAGAAGACGCGATGCTGCGCTTTTTCCGCGATGCGCAGACGCAGGAATTTTTGATCGCGGGGACTGGGCAGCAGCACATTGAAGTGATTGTTTCGAAGCTGAAGAGGCGTTATCACACGGAAGTGGTTTTGAAAGCGCCCAAGGTGCCTTACCGGGAGACGATTCGGGCCAAGGCAGACGTGCAGGGGAGGCACAAGAAGCAGACGGGCGGGCACGGGCAGTACGGCGATTGCAAGATCAAGATGGAGCCCATGCCGCGGGGCGGGCAGTTTGAATTTGTGAATGATATTTTCGGCGGCGCGATTCCGAAGAATTTCATTCCGGCGGTGGAAAAGGGAATCAAGGACGCGGCGGCGCGCGGATATCTGGCTGGATTTCCGGTGGTCGACTTCCGTGTGATTCTTTATGACGGGTCGTATCACGATGTCGACTCGAACGATTTGTCGTTCCAGATGGCAGGGAGGATTGCGTTCAAGAAGGCGATGGAAGTGGCCAAACCTACGCTGCTGGAGCCGGTCATGGTGGTCGAAATCACGGTGCCGGATGAATTTGCCGGGTCGATTATGGGCGATTTGAACAGCCGGCGGGGACGCATCCAGGGCATGGACAACAAGGGTGGTAACACCGTGGTGAAAGCCGAAGTGCCCATGGCGGAGATGCTGACTTACGGCGTGGATTTAACTTCGATGACGCAAGGCCGCGGCAGCTTCAACATGGAAATGCACCATTACGATACGGTGCCGGGACAGTTGCAGGAGAAGATTATTGAGAAGGCGAAAGCGGCACGGGGCGAGGTGAAGGAAGAGGAAGAGTAGAAAGCGTAACGTGGTTTCCCTCGTCGATGACGAGGCGCTTGGGAGAACTCGGCCAGCCGCGAAATTCTGCTGGAGCATTGCCTCGCAGGTCGTGCGCTGGACGGCGCGTGTATAGTTCTGGCAACGGGCTGGGCTAGGGCGTGGGTCGATCTGCGTAGAGGCCGCCGCAAGCCCGAAGGAGTCTTCGGATGTCAACGCCCCCATCGGAGTTTCCCGGCTCTTCTGCCAGCTCGCATACTTTTTCCTTCGGCGGCTATGCCAGCGAGGAAGTTGGTTTAGCCGGCGTCACCTTCTGGCCCCGGGCGGGCGCGCGCTTGATCGATTATGTCCTGCATTATTGTGTTACATACGTGGCAGGATTTCTGTTTTCGATTTTTGTAATCGCAGCGTCGGGTGGTCATATGCCGCTATGGGTGCTCGCGAGATTCAGGCATCCGGGCCTCTTTGGATTCATCCCCGGCGTGGCCGGCTTTTTGGTCTATAACGTGGTTTGCGTGAGCATGCACGGAAGCACATTGGGCAAGCGATTGCTCTCCATGGTAGTAGTTCAGGAAAACGGCACGCGCTGCCGGATGGTGCCAGCCATCATTCGAGAACTCGGTTACTTTATTGACTCGCTTTTCTTCGGCTTGATTGGATACCTTGCCATGCAAAAGACTTATCAGGAACAGCGGTACGGAGACCAGTGGGCGCATACAGTGGTGACGAAGCGCGCGGGCGTGATTCCTGAACAGCTGCGGAGCGACGGCCGCTTTGTTCTGGCTTTGATGCTGGCTGTGATGACCGATGCGGCACTGGCCATGATTGGACTGCTGATTTTAATCAGCAATTGAATTCTGAGGCCTGGACCTGCGCGCGTTCGGGCCTCTGCTTTTTGGAGTTCTTCGTCATCGCTCTCCCCGCCCCTTGCGGCGTCCCCACATGGTCTGCGGCAATTGTCCCTGCATCGTTCGTGGTAACATCCGGCGAGGACGCGAGGTCGGGATGAAAATTGGATCTATTCTTATCTGTTCTCTTATCGCCATGGTGCCGTTCGGATTTGCTGCCGAGACGCAAGTGTTTTCTACCACTGCCGGGCCGGTCAAGATCACTCCGCTGTATCACGCCAGCACGCTGATCGAGGCTGGCGGGAAGATCATCTATCTTGATCCGGCCAAGCCTGCGAAATTGGCGGGGCTTCCGAAGGCCGACCTCATTCTGATTACCGACATTCATGGCGACCACATGGACCCGGATTCGATCAAGGAAATCAGCAAGCCGGAGACGGAGATTCTGGCCGCGCCGGCGGTGGTCGCGACTGTTACCAGCGCCAAGTCCATTGCCAATGGAGAAACTAGGAACTGGCAGGGATGGACGATTGACGCTATCGCTGCGTACAACCTGAAGCGCGGCCCAGCTCCGGGAAAATTCTTTCATGACAAGGGGCGCGGGAATGGTTACGTGCTTACCTACGGCGGCAAGCGCTTTTATTTTTCCGGCGACACCGAGGGCGTCCCGGAGATGCGCGGGCTTAAGAGCATTGATGTGGCGTTTGTCTGTATGAACCTGCCTTACACCATGCCGCCCGAAGAGGCTGCTGACGCGGTTAAAGCCTTCCACCCGAAAATTGTCATTCCTTATCACTATCACGGATCGGATCTCGCGGTGTTTCAGAAAGCGCTGGAAGGGTCTGGCATTGAGGTGCGGGTGCTTGACTGGTATCCCAAGTAGAACGTGCCGACAGCTTACTTCCCGATAAGCGATCAATGGGCCCTCGCTCCTTATATAGCCCTCCGCTCCGTGCGGCCGGGCTTCGCCTGGGCCGGACCCCTCGGCTTCGCTCGGGGCGGGCTCTCGAGGCGGCTGTCCCCACACGGTCTTGGTCGGCTCCGTGCGTGGTTCGTGGTAACATCCGGCGAGTGGCTACTGCTAGAAACAATCCCAACCTGAATTACAGTCCTGAGCGGCTGGTGTCTGCCGCGCCCGTGGAAGATGATTCTACGTTTGAGCTGAAGCTGCGGCCGCAGCGGCTCAATGAATTTATCGGGCAGACCAAAGTAAAAGAAAATCTGGCGGTGGCGATTGAGGCGGCGCGGTCGCGCGGCGAAGCCATGGACCATGTGTTGCTGTATGGGCCCCCCGGGCTGGGCAAGACTACGCTAGCGAATATTATCGCCAACGAACTTGGCGTGCACTTTCAG
>DATHOK010000125.1:0-3066 GCA_035484995.1 Verrucomicrobiia bacterium
GATCTGACGGCGCGCTTCGGCCCAAGGGATGGGCTTTACCTTGGCGGAATCCAGTTCCTGGATTCGGCGTGCGATCTCTTCGTTCCATTCCTCCTCGGCGGAGGCATCGACGGTGTCGTCGAGGCTTTCGAGCAGGGACCCAGCGAGAGCAGCACGCGCTTCTGGTGGAAGGGCTAGCGCCTTTTTCAGCAGTTCAGAAACTTCCTGAGTCATGGCACTTTTTTACTCCCCAAACAGGCGGCCAAAGTCCTAAGGGCAGCAGCTACTTCATCGCAGTGACGCGCTTACCTAAGCGCGACTTGTAGCGCGCCGCGGTATTGCCGTGCAGCGTGCCCTTCTGGATCGCCTTGTCGAGCGCCGATACTGTCTCGCGGTAAGTCTTCTCGGCGGCAGCTTTGTCGCCCTTCTCAATGGTCTCTCGCAGTGTGCGCAGCGCGGTGCGCAGGCGGGAGGTGTTGGCGCGATTGGTGGCCGTGCGCTTCGTGGTCTGACGGGCGCGTTTGAGCGCCGAAAAATGATTAGCCATATTGATTCGTTAGCCTTTGTGTGTACAGCGAGATATTCCGGCGAGTACCGAATAGGTTATTCTACGGGACTAAGTCTCGACTGGTCAACCGCTTGAGCCGCATCGGGGCGGGCATTGACTCCCATCCCGGCGCGGGGTACGCTTTACTCAATGGTAGTGACTTGCCTCCTGGGCATGAGCATTCCGGCTGGTCCCGTCTCGAAGCATAATCCTGTTTTGTCATTTCCTGTCGTCAAGAGGTCGAATCCTCAAAGAGATTGAATGAAGAAAAGCATCGGGATTAGTCCCAACATCGAGACTTTATTTGGCACGCGCGACGAGAATGTGCGCGTGCTGGAAGATGGCCTGAACGTCACTATTGACCTGCGATCGAATGCGATTGAACTGGAGGGTGCGGCCCGCGACGTGGCTCGCGCCGAGCAGATATTTGCCGATTACGAGAGCCTGCAGAAATCCGGCTATAGCTTCAACAACGGCGATCTGAACAGCATGCTGCGGGTGCTGACGGCGGATTCGACTGCAACCCTGCGCGGACTGGCCGATGCCGGCCGCCAGCGTTCGCTGGGACGCCGCATGGTGCAGCCGAAGAGCGTGAACCAGCGCCGATACGTGGAAGCCATCGAGAAGCACGACATGGTTTTCGGCGTCGGTCCGGCGGGTACGGGCAAAACTTATCTCGCCGTGGCGATGGCGATTTCCGCGCTGCTCGCCAAGCGAGTGAACCGCATCATCCTGGCGCGGCCAGCGGTAGAAGCGGGCGAGCGACTGGGCTTTTTGCCGGGCACCTTGCAGGACAAGATCGATCCTTACCTCCGCCCGTTGTATGACGCGCTTTATGACATGCTCGATCCGGAAAAGGTGGACCGCTATCTGGAGAAGAACGTCATCGAGATTGCGCCAATCGCATTCATGCGCGGACGCACGCTGAACGATTCCTTTGTCATTCTCGATGAAGCGCAAAACACGACTTCGGAGCAGATGAAGATGTTCGTCACCCGCCTCGGATTCAACTCCAAGGCGGTGATTACCGGCGATATCACGCAGATCGACTTGCCCAACGCGCGCCGCAGCGGGTTGCTTGAAGCAATCGATGTATTGAACCGGGTCGAAGGTCTGACCTTCGTTCATTTCGATGAAACTGATGTAGTACGCCATCATTTGGTGCAGCGCATCATCCGGGCCTACGACGAGCACAAAATGCACATTGCCGAACAGCAGATGCTGCTGCCGGCGGTGGGGAAAAACGGCGAGGCGAAGGGTGTTGATGGTAAGAACGGTGATGTGAAGAGCGGCGACGTGAAGAGTCGGGAATCGAACGCGAACGACAGATCCAGAGAAGCCTCGGCAGAATAAGATCGCGAACTGTAAGGAGGGCTGAACCCGGGCCCTCCTGTTTATTTTGCAAGCGCTGTTGGTATGCGCGCTGGGAGCGAGCTGGTTATCCTCTTGGTTATCCTCCGAAAAAGGGTCGCGGGGTTGAGTTCATCCACGCTCGAGCGGTTTGTGCTGCGGGCGAGGCGGGCCGTCTGTTTGCCCGACACGGTGAATGTGCTCGTGACCAGCAGTTCCGAGTTAAAGTCTCTCAACCGGCAATTTCGCGGGGCGGACAAGGCCACGGACGTACTGTCGTTTCCAGCGCCTCCCGTGACGGCACGGCAGGCTCGGCGCGTTGCCGGGGACGTGGCGATTTCCGCCGACATCGCCAGGGAGAATGCGGCGCGCCTGGGCCATTCTGTGGCAGACGAAGTGAAGATTCTGGTGCTGCACGGCATTCTGCATCTGGCGGGGTTTGATCATGAGCGCGATAATGGCCAGATGGCCCGCAAAGAGAGCCGCTTGCGGCTGCAGTTGAAGTTGGAGGGTAGTCTAATCGAACGCGCGCAGCCACGGCATCGCACGTCTGCTGGAAGGCGGAGCCGCGCATGAACTGGGCCGTCGCACTCGCGCTGATCCCGTTGCTCGGCCTGTTGGCCTTGGCTTCTTACGTCGACCGCGTCTACCAGGAGATCGGCAAATTTCTCTCGCGCGATTTTCAGGACAACATCGATGTCTTCGAGCAGAGGGTTGAGCCCAACTTGCACGTGAGCCGCGCGCGAGCATCACTCTCCATGGCGGTACTTAAGCAAATCACCACGGCGACAATCGCTTTGCTTGTCGGCTTCGCCGTCTTCGGGGACCAGCGCTGGAGCATTTACGAGATCCTGCAGGCCGCCATCAGCCTGATCCTCATCATCATTGTGTTCAACCAATTCCTGCCCTTTGTCTTCTTCTCGCGCACCAACGGCGCATGGCTCGTTCGTTGGACGTGGCTTCTGACCGCTCTGATTTACCTGGTGCTGCCCGTCACCATTGTTCTCGGTTTTCTGCAATCGGTGGCATCGCTCACTCGCCAAAACACGGGAGAGCAGCCGGAAAGCGCGTCCGAGGCAGTGGATGCGCTGATCGAAGCCGGCCAGGAAGAAGGCATTATCCAGGAGGGCGACCGCGATCTGATTCAGTCCGTCGTGGAATTCAGCGGGAAGACGGTGCGCGAGGCCATG
>DATHOK010000126.1:0-11504 GCA_035484995.1 Verrucomicrobiia bacterium
CATGGCCAGGACGCTCTGATATTGCTCAATGGCCTGGTCCGCCATTTTATTGTTGTCCGGCGTGTCGGCTCCCGGGATGTACTGCTGCGCGAAGGCGGTGGCCAGATACATCTTGGCGTTAATCAGGCTGGGATCCAAGGCGACGGCCTGCTGGAAATGATCGATGGCCTCTTCGTACTTGGCGTTCTTGTAGGCGGTGACGCCCTTGTTAAGCTGGTCGCGGGCACGCAGCTTGCCGCAGCCCACCGAAGAGAACAGCGCCAGCATAGCGGCCGCCAATGTTAGCAGTCGAAAATGTTTATTCATTGCGGTATAAGTCTCCCTTGCCACACAGCATCCTAGGCCCAGAGACAGCGGGTTGACAAGTGCTGGCCGAGCGTTTGTTCACAGAAGCGGCGCGGGAACGATAGCTCCCGTGCGCGGGCGGAATGCAATACACGGCTTCCCGGGCGTTCCAGCCGCCCAGTCCCGCGCGTGCGCGCCCTTAGCCGCCCGCTTCGATCTTCGCGGTAATCAGACCGACCTTATCCACTCCCGCCGCATGCGCAATATCAATCACGTTGGCTACGTCGGCGAAGGGAACTGCGTCATCACCCTTCACGAACATGACTTTTTCGGCGCGGGTTTTGTAGATATCGGCCAGACGCCCTTGCAGATTGTCCCACGTGGCATCTTCCTGATTGATCTTCAGGCCGGGATCCTGGCCGGCGCCGCGATCAATCAACTGCACCACGATGGTGCGGTCAGGCGTATTGTTTTTGGGCGCGTTCGGCGGAGGAGGCTGAGGCACCAGCGCATCCAAGCCTTTCGGCGTCAAAGGCGTGATCACCATGAAGATGATGAGCAGCACCAGCAGCACGTCAATGAGCGGAGTGACGTTAATGTTCGCGCTTTGGCCTCCGCCGGTTCCCACTGCCATACTCATGTTCGGTTCTCCTCAGTCTTTGACTCGCGTCATTGTCCAGTCGCCGGAGCGGTAGGCGGAGCTGCGGTGTTTTTCCTCTGTTCCGTGAGCAGGCCCAGGTCATCCACTCCAGCGGCGCGCACGGCGTCCACCACCTGAACTACATTGCCAAAGTGGGCGCGGGCATCCGCCTTTAGATAGACTTCCTTATTCGTGCGATTGGTCAGGCGATCCTTCACCTTGCCGGTCAAACTGTCCACGGGGACCTTGTCAGAGCCGAAATAGACGGTTCCATCGCGCATCACCGAAACCAGCAGCGCGTCTTCCTTGTCCGCGTCTTGCATCGGTGTGGGATTATTCACCTTGGCCATATCCACGCTGATGCCCTTCTGCAACATGGGCGTGATCACCATGAAGATGATCAACAGCACCAGCATCACGTCCACCATGGGTGTAACGTTGATGTCCGAGTTTACGTTGGCACCTTCATTCCGTTTTGCGATTGCCATAACTAATGTCTCCAAGAGCAGTGGCCAGTTGTCATTGGCCAGTTGCCGGTAAATCTTGTGCCGGATCAGTCCACCTGGATTGGGAAGCCCGGCGCCGGGAAGGTTCCCGGCGCCAGACAGCAACTCATGCGGACTTGCGCCCAAACTTCTAGGACCGGCGAACGTCCCGGCGCTTCAGGAAGTAGTCGATCAGTTCGCTCGACGAGTTGTCCATCTCCACATCGAACGCTTCTACGCGGCCGGTGAGGTAGTTGAACATCATGACGGCGGGGATGGCGACCAGCAAGCCGAAAGCCGTGGTCACCAGCGCCTCCGAAATGCCGCCTGCGACTGCGCCCAGACCGGTTGCCTTTTGTTCGGAAATGCCCTTGAAGGCATTCAGAATGCCCATCACCGTGCCGAACAGGCCGACGAAGGGAGCCGTCGAACCGATGGTAGCCAGTCCGCCCAATCCACGCTTCAGTTCGGCGTGGACGATGGCTTCGGTGCGCTCCAGGGCGCGCTTGGAAGCTTCAATGGTCTCGCCGGGGATGGCGCCGGGGCTATCCTGGTGAGCCTTGAATTCCATCAGGCCGGCGGTCACAACCTTGGCCAGATGGCTCTTCTTATTGCGCTCGGCGACCTTGATGGCCTCGTCGATCCGGCCGTCGCGCAAAGCTCCGGCTACTGCGGGAGCGAAGGCGCGGGACTGCTTGCGGGCCGCGTTGTATGCCATGGCACGGTCGATCATGACGCCGATCGACCAACCCGACATGATGAACAGAATGATGACCACGATCTTCGCGATGATACCCATCTGCCGCCATAGCGAAATCGGATCCCATCCCACTGCGCCACCTTCCTGCACAATCCAGGCGGCCGCCCTAGGCACGTGAACAAAAACTGCTGCTGCCACATTAGCTAACATGAGTTGCTTTTCCCTCCTCGGAACTTTCTAGACTCTTTGATGCGAGATTCGAACGTGCTGCAAAGCCTGACTGCAAAAGTTCGCCAAGATTCGCCTACCTGAGGTAAGAGGTACGGCGACCGCGCCCGGCAAAGGGACTCTCCCGGCCACCGCTTTAGGTGAGAGGGGAGGGCCACACTGCTTATACACTTTCTGACCTTGCCGCGTCATGCGACACCGGCCGGGATCTAGCCCCCGGACAGGGTGAAATTGACAAACACTTCGGTATCCACTTCGACCGGCTCGCCGTTCAGCAGATACGGCTTGTACTTCCATTGCTTCACGGCCTCGATGGCTGCGGGCGCCAGCATGGGATGTCCGCTTACCAGCGTTAAACCCTCGATCGAGCCATCCTTGCTGATTACGGCATGCAACACCACCGTGCCCTGGATGCGGGCCTGCCGCGCCAGAGGTGGATAATTCGGTTGCACGCGCCGCACCAACAGTCCGGCGGAAACGCCCTGCGAAACCCGCACGCGCTGCGGCGTAGCGACCTTGGGCACGGCTACCGGGGTCGAACTGATAATGCCGCCGATTACGCCGCCCATCTGGCCGCCCGGGATGCCTCCCGGAACCCCGCCCACGACGCCACTTGCTGCCATCTGCGGCGGGGCCTCGTCTTCCTTCAGATTTTCCAGAATTTTCTTGGGAATCTTGGTGGGCGTGCGGAGCTGGCCGTTCATCATATCGCTTTGAATCTGTTTCACAACATGCACTGGTGCGGCAGCTGGAGGAGGTGGCGGTGGCGGGGGCGGGGGTGCTACCAGGAAGGTCATCAACTGCTGCTTGGGCAGGGCTTCCGTGAAGATGAGAGGCATCAGAACCATGAGCCCGACCAGCCCTATCTCAAGAATGATAGCGAAAGTCGTCGTTCGTCCCCGCTTCGTCTTCAGCCTGCCACCAGATTCCAGAAGGCTATCTTCAAACATAAGAGTTCCTCCCTACTACAGAGCCTACGTAAGCTTAGACACCGAACGCTTCCCCTTTGCTCCCAAAAACGAACTCCATCGCCAAGGACAACCACCCAACCCTGTGGCGTCGAACCATGCCTTCCAACCACTTACAAACAAAGATCTTAACTGAGGATCGGCCGGCACACCTACCGTGTCACTACTTGACCCGGACGGGCTGCGGCGCCCGGCCGTTTCCCCTTCTCGATCCGCCAATCCTGATAAGCCACGAGAATCGGGGCCGCGATTGCAATCGAGGAGTACGTTCCAATCAAGATGCCGATTACCAGCGCCAGGCTGAACCCGCGAAGCACCTCGCCGCCGAACAGATAGAGAGCAAGTACAGTAAGGAAGGTTAGCCCGGCTGTCAAGATGGTTCTACTCAGGGTTTGATTGATGCTCCGGTTGACGATTTCCGAGAGCTTCTCACGCCGCATGAGTTTAATGTTTTCCCGGATGCGGTCAAATACCACGATCGTGTCGTTATTAGAGTAACCAATCAGGGTCAGAATGGCGGCGATGACGGTGAGGGAAATGTCCTTGTTTAGGAGCGAGAATGCGCCTACGGTGATCAGCGTATCGTGAAACACGGTGACCACGGCCGCGACCCCGTAAATCCACTCAAAGCGGAATCCCAGATAAACCAGCATCCCGGCGAGCGAATAGGCAGTTGCCAGCAGGGCTTGCTTGCGCAACTGCGCACCTACCTGGGGTCCGACAATTTCGACGTTGCGCACCCCGAAATCCGACAGAAAGAAGCTATCTGGCAAAGAAGCTACCACCGCCGGATCGACCGTAGCTTTCAGCTGATCGAACGAGCTCAGAACTCCGCCCTGCCCCTTGTCGCGGGCATCGACGATCGCCTGAGCCTGCTGAGTATATTTCTGGTCGGCGTCGGAGCCGAGATGCATCGGGTCTTTGTCCATCAGGTAATTCTTGATGGCCAATGAGCTGGAATTATTCAGATCGGTCTTGCCCGCGGGAACGTTGGTCTCGAGCGTTTGGATGATCTTGTTCTTGCCGTTATCGAGCGCCTGCTCGCTGGTTTCCTGCACGTCGAGGTCAATCAGCACTTCGTTGTTCGACGGCACGTCGTAGCGCTGAATCTTCGCATTGTGTAGGCCGGCACGATCCATGGCCGCGCGTAGCTCATTATCGTTGGGCGTGTGGGAGAACTTCACGTACACCAAGGTGCCGCCCCGGAAGTCCACGCCGTACGGGATGTGGTGCCAGAACAACATGGAAAACAGGCCCGCCACACTGAAGACGAGGGAGAAGGCGAGAAAATACCACTTCTTGCCGAGAAAATCTATGTTGGTATTGCGAAAAAACTCCACCAGTCTTACCTCTTATCCGATTTATGATTTCGTGAACGATTTGTAATTGGGTAATTTTGCAATTTGATAATTGAAGACCCAAAACCAAAATCTGCGCGGGTTTCAAATTGCAAAGTTACCAATTACTAAATTACAAATTCACTAAATGCTCAGCGCCTCGCCGCGCTGCTTGCGGGTCAGAACCCAGTCAAAAATCGTCCGCGAAACAAAAACCGCCGTGAACACGTTCGCGATCAACCCAAACACGAGTGTGACCGCAAATCCCTGCACCGGCCCGGTTCCGAAGATGAACAGAATTGCCGCTGAGACGATCGTCGTGACGTGGGTGTCAACGATGGTCACCCAGGCGTGGCCAAAGCCCTGATCCACCGCCGAAGGCGGCGTCTTGCCGTTGCGCAGCTCTTCGCGGATGCGCTCAAAAATCAGAACGTTGGAGTCCACGCCCATGCCGACCGTGAGAATCACCCCGGCAATGCCGGGCAGCGTCAGCACCGCTCCCACGTAGCCCATGAAGCCGAGCAGGATGACCAGATTCAAAAGCAGAGCAACGTCAGCATTGATGCCAGCGGCGCGGTAGTAAACCAGCATGAAAACCAGCACCACGAGCATGCCGATGATGGCGGCATTCACCCCGGAACGGATCGAATCGGTGCCCAGCGACGGCCCGACCGTCCGCTCTTCCAGATACTTGATGCCCGCCGGTAGCGCACCCGAGCGCAGGATCATCGACAGATCCTTTGCCTGCTGTTGGTTCATGCTGCCGCCGCTGATGCGACCGGTATCGCGGATGGCTTCATGGATATTAGCTACCTCCTGCACTTTGCCGTCGAGGACCACTCCCAGGCTCTCGCCCACATGCGCAGAAGTGAAGCTGTAGAAGCGCTGCCCGCCTTCACCAGTTAGGGTGAATTGCACATCCGGCTGGCCATTCTCGTCAGTGCTGGCTTGCGCATCGCGCAAGTCTTTTCCACGAACGGCTGAAACCCGCGACACTAAATACCAGGCTTGTTCATCCCCCGGAGTTCCGGGAGCGGCGTGCCCCGGCATAAGAATCGCATCTGGCGGTAGAACTCCACCCTTGTCCTGTAACGCAGCTTGCTCGCTCGCATACGGTCCACCCAACACTTGCTTGATTTCGAGCATGGCGGTGGACTGCATGATGTCCTTCACCCGGCCCGGATCGTCCACGCCGGGCAACTGGACCAGAATCTGATATTGGCCGAGGCCGTGCTCCTGGATGGTCGGCTCGCTGACACCGAGGGAGTCGATGCGGTTGCGGATGGTCTCGATTGCCTGAGTCACGGCCTTGTTCTTCAAGTCGCTGAGCATCTGCGGCTTCATGGTGAGCGCCCAGGTATTGTCGGCTCCCGAATTCAGGTTGTACTCGGGGAGACGCTCGCTCACGATATCGAGCAGGTCCTTCCGTCCGTCCGGCGGCACGCCTTTCAGTACGACCTGATCGGGAGCGTTCTTTGGATCGGGCTTGGAGATATCGGAGAAAGCAATCTTGCGCTTGTTCAGCTGCTCTTTGAGGATTTCGACCGCATTGTCGGAATCAATATTTACGGCGTCATTGACCTGCACCTGCAGGATCAGGTGGGTTCCACCCTTCAAATCGAGCCCAAGGTTGATGCGTTTGGTCATGGCGTCGAGCAGACCCTGGCCCGTAAAACTCTGCGGAATGCCGAATATCCCGAACAGGAAGACCAGCAAGGTTGCGACGATGAGTCCCAATTTCCAGAGAAGAGTCTTATTCATAACGAAAACAGAGTCCAAAAAATTCTTAGGTTGTTGCCGCTGCTACTTGGTCTTTGCTTCTTCGTCCGCGGTGGTCAATTGCGCCACCGAAGCCTTGGTCACTTCGAGCCGCAGGTTGTCCGGGGGAACTCGCAGATGGATCGCGTCATCCTTCAGGGCCACAACGGTTCCGCGCAGGCCGCCGCTGGTGGTGACCTTGTCGCCGGTCTTGATGCTCTCGAGCATGGCTTGCCACTTCTTCTGACGGCGCTGCTGCGGCATGATCACGAGAAAGTAAAATACGCCCACCATCAACCCCATCGTGATCAGGAAGGAGAAGCCACCTCCACCCGGTAGCTGCATCGCCAGCAAGAATTCCATATTCACTAGGTTCTATCCACGAAGCCGTACTTCTCAGATTCCCGGTCTAATGCGCGAACCCAAATCCGCGAGCTTTAATCTGCGAACAACCGCCCACGGACGCAAACGCCGCAGACTTGCCATTTCACGACGGGAGTTCCGATCGATTCCGGCCGAATCATCTACCGCGCAGGCTTGAATCCGGGGAGAATCGTCACAGGTGAAGGTCTAGGGTTCCGGTCGAGACCGGACACTAGATGAAAAACCTGACTCTTCCCCAAGTGAGATAGAATGACGCACTCGCCGCATGGTGTCAAGGTAGAAACTCAGGTTATGCAGGGTATTTAAGACCTGAGCGAGCACCTCATTGGAAGCATAAAGATGCCGCAGATAGGCCCTGGAATAGCGCTGGCAAACCCGGCAGCCGCAATTGGGATCGAGCGGTCCTGCGTCCTGAGCATAGCGCGCCTGCTTGATTGAAACTTTGCCCTCGGAGGTGAATAGCAGGCCGTGCCGCGCCGCTCGCGTAGGCAGGACGCAGTCCATCATATCGACGCCCAGGCTGGCATATTCAGCAATCTCCTCGGGCGTGCCCACTCCCATCACATAACGTGGCTTGTCAGCGGGAAGGTGCTCGAGCGTAGCTTCGATCACCTCGCGCGTGCGCCCCCGGGGCTCGCCCACGCTCAGACCGCCGATCGCGTATCCAGGAAAGCCGATCTCGATGGTGCGCAAGGCTGATTCTTTCCTCAACTCAAGATCCATGGCGCCTTGGATAATGCCGAAGAGAGATTGTGTGGCGCGGGCACCCTCGCCCATGTCTTTCCAAGGGACCTGCCACTTATGCTCTTCAAAATATTTCTTGCTGCGCTCCGCCCAGCGCAAAGTCAATTCCATCGAAGCCTTCGTCCGCGCCCGATCGGCGGGATATTCCGTGCATTCATCGAACGCCATGATGATGTCGGCGCCCAGCCCAATCTGCGCCTCCATAGCGCTCTCCGGACTGAAGAAGTGCGGCGAGCCGTCGAGATGCGAGCGGAACGTCACACCCTCTTCAGTCACTTTGCGGAGCTCGTTCAGGCTGAAAACCTGGAAGCCGCCGGAATCGGTGAGGATCGCCCGCGGCCACGCCATGAAGCCATGCAAACCGCCCATCTGGCGCACGGTTTCCACTCCGGGACGCAAGTAGAGGTGATAAGTGTTTCCGAGAAGAATCTGAACCCCGAGTTCTTCGAGAATATCCTGCGGCATGCCTTTGACAGTCGCTACCGTGCCGACCGGCATGAAGACAGGGGTTTCAATCTCGCCGTGAGGAGTGAGCAGGCGCCCGGCACGCGCAGAGCCGGCGCCGCCCTCGACATGGAACTCAATGGACATTGCGTGTCCGCCTTGCGATTGTAGCAACGCTGGACACCACTCAGGACTCGATCAGATCCAAATGCACAAGTTCGCCTCGGACTCCGCCATCTTCCAAGATGATTTTGCCGACGCTCACGGGCAGTTTGAATCTGCGTGGCCCGGCGCTGCCGGGATTGAAACAGAGAACTCCTTCACGCACTTCTTGTTTAGGAACATGACTGTGACCGGAAATCACGGCCGCAAATCCCGCGGCTTTGGGCTTAAGGTCCAACTGAGCCAAGTCATGCAATACGTAGATGCAAACCCCGCCCCGTTCAAGCACTGCAGTTTCCGGCAACTTGCGAGACCACACCGCCTTATCGATGTTGCCCCGCACCGCTGTTACAGGTGCGATGGCCGCAAGCTTTTCGAGAATCTCAGGGGAGCCGACATCCCCGGCATGAATAATGTGATCGGATCCGCGCAAAGCGGCGATCGCCTCAGGGCGGAGCAAGCCGTGCGTGTCAGAGATAACACCGATCAGGATGGGCGGCATCGCACCTCAGTTTCAGATCGCTAGATCACACGGGGACCGCAGGCTTGATCAGGTGCGGACTAACGCGACCGCCTGGTGCAGACTCAAGACATTGTCCTCGAGCACCTCGAAGCGTTGGTACTCGCACTCGGCCGCCGTTCCCATCGAAAGCTCTGGATTGCGGTGGAGCATTGGGCTAGCAACGGAACTCCTCAGCCCAACGTGAATTTCTATCACGCCCGTCTGTTCGATGATGCTCGCGGCGTTGTGATGGTTGATGCCACCACAAGCCATAATCGCGATACGTCCACGTGCCGCCTCAACCAGCCGAGCAATCTGCTCAACCGCCTGTAGCGCGGCCTTCGCTCCACCTGAAGTCAACAGCCGGTCCGCTCCAGTCGCACAAACGGATTCCAAAGCACGAAAGAGATCCGCGGACATATCAAAAGCTCGATGGAAAGTGACACTGAGAGGGCGCGCCAGTTCGACTAACTCACGCGTGCGCCCAATGTCCACGCTGCCGTCCGCGTTGAGGATGCCCACGACAACCCCGTCGGCCCCCAGCTTTTTGGCGGCCACAATGTCGCGTCTCATGGTCTCGAACTCTTCCGCCGTGTAACAAAAATCGCCGCCGCGCGGCCGAACCATCACTTGGAGGCCGATGGATGTTCTGGCCCGCACCAGTTCAATCAATCCCGCGCTGGGGGTAACACCGCCCTCGAGCAAATTGCTGCACAGTTCCACACGTCCGGCTCCCCCGCGCTCGGCGGCGACCGCGGAGGCAACAGAATCGACGCATACTTCGATCAAGATCCGATCGCTCATGACGTTCGGGCTTTCCTCACTTCCTCTTCATCTTCTCGAGAAGGTTACCGACGCTCACAATAGCCCGCCCCACAGTGCCCCGGCCGATTTCCTGCACATCGTCGCGCGTGGTCACCCGGAAAGTGTAGAAGCGGCCGTCAAACGACTCCAGCACGGCCTCGGCTGCGATGTGCGCTCCAATGCCGCTCGCCGCACGGTGCTGAATGCTGATCGCAGTTCCTACCGAGATCTCGTCGCCCTCGCAGTAGGGCTGAAGCGCGAGAAATGCGGCAGTCTCCATGAGGCCGATCATGTGGGGCGTGGAATAAACCGGGGGCAATTCGGGACGGTGCGCGGTAAGAGTGTGTTTGAACTCGACGGTCTGCTCCGCTTCGCCATGCGCACCGATGGGAATTTCTTTCGCCATATCCATCTTCCTTACTTGCTCTTCTCCGAGTTCTCCCAAGACTGACGGATTGTCAACGCCCCCTCTATGAAGCTCGCAACTTCAGCGCTTTTTCCGCATTCCCGTGGCTGAGCTGGGCATGATCCTCGGGACTCAGAATCCTGGCAAGACCATCCAGAAATGCCCGGCCGTTCGTGTTAGGGCTGAAAGGATAATCGACCGAAAACATGAGCCGATCGATGCCGATCACCTCCAGCGCGCAGCGCAGTGGCGGCTGAGTGAAGTAGCCGCTGGTGGTGACATGAATGTTCGATCGAAAGTATTCTGAGACAGGCTGGCGCAAATGCGGCGCAGCGCGAGAAAGAACGCCGCTTGATCGAGCGAGGGCATAGGGAAGCCCCTCCCCCATATGGCCAATGATAAGCTGCAAATCCGGCAGCCGATCGAAAAGACCGGAGACGATGAGGCGCAGCGTGTGCAGGCCCGTCTCGGCGTGCCATCCCCATCCTGCAATCGAGAGGAGCATGCCCAGCTCGCCTGGCAGCCCCGAGTAATAGACCTCGCGAACCTTATCTGGCGGCGGAGCGGGATGCAAATATACCGGGACGCGCAGCGCTGCGGCTGCCTCCCAAACAGGCAGGAATCGAGGATCGTCGAGAAAAAGACCGCCCGTCGTGCCGTCGAGCAAGGCTCCGAGGAATCCCAGCCGGGTGATGCAACGGTCCAGCTCTTGCGCCGCCTTTCCTGGCTCATGCAACGCCAGCGTCGCGAAACCGCCGAGCCGCCTGTGATTTGCACTGATAGCTTGGGCCAGTTCGTCGTTCACGTCGTGAGTCAGAGGCGTAGCCACGTCCGCAGCGAGCGCATCCATCCCCATCGAAGCCAGTGAGAGAACTTGAAAGTCGATGCCCCCTTCGTCCATGGCGGCGATGCGGCCGGCACCCAGATCCAGGAGCTTGGGACGAAGTTGAGCAATCGGCGGGGGAACGTTGTGCCCGGGGCCTTTGGTGGCTTTCACAAAAGATTCGGTGACGAAGTGTTCTTCTAATGTGACTATGCGCATGAAGCGTTTAGATGCGCCAGACTGCAGGTCGGTTCGCGTTCATCTCCTCGACTCAGCTCGCGCAATCATTACAACTTGTCCGGTAGAATAAGCACAGGCCCCGCGTCTAGCTTGATCGATGCCATTCACGGAACAATTCGACGTAGTCGTAGTCGGCGCCGGACATGCCGGATGCGAGGCTGCGATGGCCTCCGCGCGCATGGGGCTGAAGACCGCTCTCTATACTTTGAACGTCGACTTGATTGCGCAAATGTCATGCAACCCGGCAATCGGAGGCATCGCCAAGGGTCACTTGGTTCGCGAGGTCGACGCGCTCGGCGGGATCATGGGCGAGATCACCGATGCGGTCGGCATCCAGTTCCGTCTGTTGAACACTTCGCGCGGTCCGGCAGTATGGTCACCACGGGCGCAGTGCGACAAGCAGGCCTACCGCCTCAAGATGCGCGAAGTGCTCGAGTCAGAGCCGAATCTCAAGATCAAGCAGGCAGAAGTGGCTGAGCTGATTCTTGATGTACCCAGTACCCAGTACCCAGTATCCAGCACTTCAGACGACTCGGCACTGGGCACTGGGTACTCGGTACTGGGTGTTCGCCTCCGCGACGGCCGCACCGTGGG
>DATHOK010000127.1:0-9998 GCA_035484995.1 Verrucomicrobiia bacterium
TTTCCGTCTGCCGACCAGTGGAACGACGTGATCTGCTCAGACGTATAGTTGGTAATCTGGCGGCCCGGCGAGCCATCGAGCGGATGGATCCAGATATTGTCTACGCCGTTTTCGTGGATGGGATACGCCACACTCTTGCCATCCGGGGTGAATTGCACACCACCCCGGGTGACGCGTGGATCCGCGTCGATCAGGCGCGGTGCCGCCGAACCGATATCCAGTAGCGCTACCTTCTCCTTACCCTTTTGCGTGGCCGGATCGACGACTTCGACGAGATAGGCCAAGACTTTGCCATCGCCAGACAGTCCGAATCCGCCGCTCGCCATAAAACTATTAGGCACCATGCTTCCCGGAATTGCTTCGGCTTTTCCAGAACCATCGAGCGGCACCCGCGAAATCCGTCCGGCGGCTTGATCGTAGTAGTAAGCCCATTTCGCGTCCGGAGAACAGACGCCGCGAAAGTCCCGCTTGCCCTCGGTCAGTCGTGCCGGGCCTGAACCATCCGCGTTGGCGCGCCAGAGGCTCAATGTGTTCGTGCCGCCATGGAACATCCACGAAAAGATCAAACGATCATTTCCGCAGCTCGAAGGATCAACAATTCCAGCCGTCGAATCGCCCAGAAGCTGGGTTTGATTCTTGCCGTCAGCGGCCAGGCGCAGCAACCGGGGACCGTCAGTTACCAGCAATCCTCCATCTGCTGCCCAACCAAACCCACGAACTTCCTGCCCTTGCGGAAACACGGGTTTCGAGTCCGCACTCTGGCCGCCGGTGGCGGGAAGAAGATACAGGTTCTGCGTGATCTTGAGCTGAACCGAGGCCAGCGTCTTGCCGTCGCCGGAGATC
Organism: Verrucomicrobiia bacterium; assembly: GCA_035484995.1. GTDB lineage: Bacteria > Acidobacteriota > Terriglobia > Terriglobales > Acidobacteriaceae > Sulfotelmatobacter. Next base: position 844 of record DATHOK010000127.1, read on the forward strand.
GTCAAAGTCAAATACCGGTTGGTATCGCGAGTAATGGGCTGAATCTGTCCTCCGCTGCCGGGAACGAATCCGATCTGCGCCCGCTGGAAACTTGGGCCCGCTTGCTGGAAGATGGCAAGAATGCCGCGGCCATCGGGCAGCCATTTCAGTTCATAAGGAGCTTTGTCATCGAAAGTCACGAGACGCTGGGTTTTTTCGCCGCCGATGTCAAACAAATCTATGCCGCCCAGCGCCTGATCGGGCTGAAATCTGCTTAGGGCGATCTCCTGGCCATCAGGGGACCAGGTCAGGAATCCCGACGACTCGGCGATCGGCACAACTCGCAAGACTTTTTCGTCGTTGCCGCTCAGATCCGCGCTGAGCAGTCTGTCCTTGCCGATCTCGGGATCATTTGCCCGAGTGTATGCCATGCGCTTGCCGTCGGGAGAAAATGCAATGTCGCTATCAATGTCGTGAACCACGGTTTGCGGAGTCCCGCCCAGCACCGGCGCGCGATACAGGTTGTAATCGCTATTCGTCGCATTTTGCGCTTTGCGGAAGTAGATGTAGTTCCCATCCGGCGAGAATGCAAGAGTCCTGTAGGTGGAGGGCGACGGCGCAATTATCTGCGTATCGCTGGCCGTGGGCACGTTACGTAGCCACAAACTTTGCTGACCGCTGTCGTCGAGGACACTGAGAATGTACTTCCCGTCCGGAGAGATCGCGGCCAGCGCTGCCTTGCCGGAATTTGTGACCTGGGTGACGGCGAAGTTCTGGAAGGGCGCGGCGCCGGGCCGATGCAGCATCGAATAGACGCCATAACCGGCGGCACCCAGCACGACGATCACCGTAATCGCAATCGCGCCCGTCCCCCATTTGTGCTGCTTCGCGACGGCGACCGCAGAGCTGCTACTGCGCGTTGGCTGGGCCGGACCGCTGCCCGAAACCGCAGTCGCGCCGCTAGCTTGTGCGGCATTCAATATCGCCGGCGTAATGCCGGAACTGATCTCCGCCGACGGTGCGGCCCGGCGGCTAGATTCCGTATCGCGCCTGAGTCGCTGCAAATCCGAACGCAAGTCAGCAGCATGCTGGTAACGCAGGCCAGGATCTTTTTCCAAAGACTTGTTGATGATCCGTTCCAGTTCGGCGGGAATTTCCGGGTTCAGCCGAGCTGGCGGCACCGGCGCGCGGTTCAGGATGCCGTCAAATATCTCCGCCGAAGTGCTGCCGGAAAACGCCTGTCGTCCGGTCGCCATTTCATAAAGCACGATGCCGAACGAAAAGATATCGCTGCGAGCATCAAGATCGCGTCCGCGAGCCTGCTCCGGCGACATGTAAGCCACCGTGCCCAGCGTCGTACCCGGGCTCGTGAGATTGATTTCTCCTTTGGTCGCCGCTCCCCCAGTGAGAGTTTCACCGTTGCCACTGGAAACGACTTTCGCCAGGCCGAAGTCGAGCACCTTGGCCTGTCCGCGTTCGGTCACGAAAATATTCGCAGGCTTGATGTCGCGGTGGATGATGCCTTCCGACTGCGCCGCATCCAGCGCGTCGGCTACTTCGATTCCGAGGGTGAGAATCGTCTCCAGAGGCAGGGGAACGTTGCCGATCCGGTGCTTGAGCGTGACGCCCTTCAACAATTCCATCGCGATGAAGGGATGTCCGTCCGCTTCATCAATGTCATGAATCGTGCAGATGTTGGGATGGTTGAGCGCGGACGCGGCTTGCGCCTCGCGCCGGAAGCGCTCAAGCACTGCCTCATCGCGAGCGATTCCTTCTGGCAGAAACTTGAGGGCGACAAAGCGGCGAAGCTTCGTATCCTCGGCTCGGAACACGACGCCCATCCCGCCGCCGCCCAGTTTTTCCAGAACGCGATAGTGTGAGATGGTGCGGCCGATTGGAAACTGGTCTTCTGCCATGTGCTCGGAATCTTAGTTCGGCTTCGCACCCGCGTCAACCAAGGAGCACGAGCTTATGAGCCGTCGTCTTCCCACTCCGCATCGCACGAATGGCAACGCCACCCGGTGCGTTGCACCGGCATCGGAACATGAAGGAACGCGCTCATGTAGGCGATGGGACGGTCCAACTCCTGGAAGTTCACGTCGAGCGACTTGCACTTGGGACACCGCGGCTGCTCATACAGCCCCACACCCTGCACGTAGAGACCTTCGAGAATTGGCTCATCAAGCAACTTCTGCGCGTTCCCCGCGTCCTGAACTCTTACATTGAGTTTGATCCCGCCGATGAAGTTCGAAATGAACCAGTCCAGCCGCACCAGGTTTTCGTCAGCCAGAAAACATTCAATGCCCGCCGATTCCAGACTGCCCTTAGCCAGCAGCGCCTCCGGCAGATCGCGAAACTGCCGGATGGTCACAAGTTCCCGTATTTCCATTTCCTGCCGGGGCTCCGGCGTCGCATCATCGGCAAATTCGAGATGCCTGCGGTCCATCTCATCTTCGAGCGCATCGCAGGCCAACTCGGTCAGCGACTCCGCACTCCGCGCCAGCCGCCGCAACTCACCATCGCTCATGGCGGCATAGTTCGCCGCTAGGCGCCGCCGTTCCTGGTGTTCGTTCAGATCGAATCCGCCGAGATATGCCACCCGCCAAGCATACTGCGACTCCGGGCGTTCGCCAACTGCCGTGACGATGGGTAAGCGACAACCATGCCGGCCGGTATCTCATCTGACTTAAGAGAGTCGAACTTTTGTCAAGAAAGGAGCGGGTCCGATGAAAGCCGTAACTGGTGTGTTTGGTTCCCAGCCGTACGCGCAGCGTGCGTTGGTCCAGCTTCGCGCGCTCGGATTGTCTGAAGACCGCCTTACGCTTTTGACTCCTGGAGGTATAGATACGCACGAGGGGACAATTCCAACCGTTTCCGCGGAACAACCGGGAATGGGGAAAGCCATCGGCGCATTAGTAGGAGCGGCGACCGGGTTGTCAGGAGGTCCGCTACTGGTAGCCGCCCTGATACCAGGAGTGGGAGCGGTCACCGTAATTGGCCTGCTGGGTGGAGCAGTGGTGGCGGCCGCCGGTGCCGGGGTAGGAGCAGCCGTGGGCGGAAGCCTGGAAAATGCTCAGACCGAGGGTTTGCCCGAGGATGAGATTTTTGTTTATGAGGATGCCCTGAGCAAAGGCCGCAGCGTCGTGATTGCCTTGGCAAATGATAGCGTCGAGGCATCCCTGTTTCGCGAATTGCTGAAAGCGGAGGGCGCGGAATCAATCGATGCCGCCCGAGAACATTGGTGGATCGGTTTGCGGAGTGCGGAACAAGAGCACTATTCCCAACACGGCAAAAATTTTGGGAACGACGAGGAATTCTATCGGCGGGGCTTCGAATTCGCTCTGGACGCTCGAACGCGCCGCAAAGAATACGATCAGGTGTTGCCTGAGATGAAAGTAAAAATTGAAGAATTGGAACGCCAGTATCCCGGCATTGAAGTGGCTGAACCATTCCGGCGGGGTTTCGAGCGTGGCCGAAACCACCACCAGCAGTTATGGAGTGAATCGAAGGCCGCGTGAGGCAAACAACAGAATGGCCCGCGAGCTTAGGTCGAAGCAGTCGGCCTGTGATGCGCGTTTACGACGGCCTCCTTCCAGCCGTCCCCAGTCTTGCAAGAACAAACGGCCCGCCAGCTCTTACGAGCCTGCGGGCCGTCCGGTGGTCTGTTTGGGATTGACCAAGAGGTGGTCACTCTACGTGGCCTCTCACGGCAACTCCCGGGTCAGGGCCTAAAGCTCAGTCCCTAGGACGAAAGCCTTCGCGCGACCAACGCGATGCTTTCATCCGTACTCACCGGCTAGTGTGCGGGCTGTAGCTCCCGGCGCGATCTGATCTGCATCCGAAAGCCCCGCTTAGAGCAACCAGCTCTAAGTCTCAGCCACCTCACCTGGTCTTAGACTCCCACAACTACTGCCACATTCAGAACTTGTCATTCGACCACCTCCTTTCCGGTGTAATCGCAGATTAGTACGAAGTCCGGGTGTGCGTCAACCGGCACGAAAGTGGTTGCCGAGAGTGCCACTCCCTCCATCTGTTAGCTTAGAACTCTCGGCCGCTGAAATGATGAATATCGAACCATGAACCATGACAGGACCGGCCACAAAGCTATCCACGGTAGGAAGCATTCTTCGCCAGCGCTGTCCCCGCTGCCGCGCGGGAAGCATTTTTCGCTATTCCATCTTCCGCGGATTCCCCAAGATGCACGAACGCTGCCCCGTCTGCGATCTAAAGTTCGACCGCGAGCCCGGCTATTTTCTCGGCGCCATGTATGTCAGCTATGGGTTGGGAATTGTAATCGTCGCGCTCACCGCCGCGCTGCTGTGGTTGATCACCGGCTGGTGGATCACGAAAGATATCATCTGGGCTGTCGTGTTGTTCCTGCCGTTCGCACCCACCATTACACTCTTTGCCCGCGTGCTCTGGATCTACCTCGACCAGGCCATCGACCCCGAATGGGAATCCTAGCGCACCTCCCGCTTGCCAGCCATCCTTTAATATTTACGGGTCGACATGCAACCTGCTCGCGGGACCCCGCGTTCTTAATCTGATTCATGGTTACAAGCTGGGATATGGGCCTCCGAATGCGTTATTCTCAAAGGGGAGAACGTGGAATGACTCGATTTACCGCGGCAACAACTATTTTGACTGTCCTGATTGGTTCGTTTGCTTTCGCTCAAGACTCAACCCCGAAAGTGCAGGTGTTTGGCGGGTATTCCCTGGTTCACGAAGATACCGGCGGTCTGTCGCTTCTGACGGTAGACATGGTCGTGCCCCACTCGATGGGCTCGTTCGGAGTGAATTACAACTTCAACGGATGGAACGCGGAAGGGCAATACAATGCAAACCGCTGGGTCGGAGTCGCCGCCGATTTTAGCGGCCGCTACGGCACGCCCATCGCGTCGTCGACCAGCGGAGTCTCTGGACTTCCCAAATCCACTGGCTATTCCGTCCTGGTTGGGCCCGTCGTCTCCTATCGCACCAAATCGAGATTCACTCCCTTCGTGCACGCCCTGGTCGGCTGGGATCGAACCAGCCTGGGTGCCAGCACCCTCACAGGCGTCTCTCCTTCGGTTTCTTACGCCGCGATAACTGCCAACGATTTTGCGCTGGCGCTGGGCGGCGGGGCCGATTTCAAAGTATTCCGGCAGTTTTCCGTCCGGCTGGGACAGTTGGATTACTTCCACACCAGTGTTAATTCGAATAAGCTTTACGGAGCCGATTTTAATTCTGTTTTGTTCGAAGGATACCCGACTCACCAAGTCAATTTTCGCTTCTCGACGGGAATCGTTGCGCAGTTCTGAGGGCGGCTTCTACGGCAATCCAAACGTATACACTGCGCTGCCCGCTGCAATCGCAACATATTCTTTTCCGTCGACCGCGAAGGCCATCGGCGCGGCATAGACCGCGCCTCCCATCTGGAAGTGCCACAAAGTCTTACCTGAAGCCGCATTCAGAGCGATGAAATTTCCCTCGGCGTCGCCGGTGAAGACCAGGCCTCCGGCGGTTGACAGCACTCCCGACCAGGTCGGAGAAGTGTGCTCAAACTTCCACTTGATCTCTCCGGTCGCGGGGTCGATTGCTTTCAGGAATCCGCGATACGGTTCGGCCTCATCAGAAGGGAAGTAAGCGCTGCCGTAATACGCATGCCCCGCCTCATAAGGTTGCGGCGCAGTAGAAAAGATGTCGCACTGATCGCGCGCCGTTACATAGAACAGCGCCGTCTGCGGATCGAACGTCGGCGACATGAAGTTCGTTGTGCCCAGCGCCCCGGGACATATCGTGTGCCCCTCAAGGGTTGGCGAAGCATGCTGGTTCGCCACCGGACGCCCTTCCGCGTCTTTCGCGTCGCTCCATGTAGTCTTTCCGTAGGCGTTCGCCAGGATCAGTTTGCCGGTCGTGCGGTCGATCACGTAGAAAAAACCATTGCGGTTGGCCTGCGCGATCAGACGCTTGCCGTCGGAAAGGTCGATCATCACCGGCACCTGCGTCGCATCCCAGTCGTGCTCGTCGTGTTTGGTGAACTGGAAATACCAGTTCAACTTCCCCGTGTCGGCGTTGAGTGCCAGCAGAGTGTTGCTGTAAAGATTGTCCCCGGCACGTCCCTCGCCGCGATTGGACGGCGCAGGATTACCCGTCGGCCAGAAAATCTGGTTGGTCACTGCGTCATAAGTTCCGGTGTTCCACGCCGGAGCGCCGCCGGTCTTCCACGAACCTCCCTCCCAAGTGTCATGCCCCGGCTCGCCCGGTCCCGGCACAGTGTAGAAGCGCCATTTGCGCGCGCCGGTCGCGGCATCGTAAGCGTCGATGAAGCCGCGCACTCCGTACTCGCCGCCGGAAACGCCGATCACCACCAGATCCTTCACCGCCAGCGGCGCGACCGTAAAGCTGTATCCTTTTTGGTACTCCGCGGCCACAACATCCCAGATCACATTCCCCGTCTTCGCATCGAGCGCAATCACATGGGCATCGAGCGTCCCCAGGAAAACTTTGTCCCCAAGAATGGCGAGTCCGCGATTCACCCGCCCGCAGCACGGACGAATGTCCCCCGGCAGTTGATGCTGATACATCCAGATGGGCCGCCCCGTGCGCGCATCCAGGGCAAACGCCCGGTCGTCCTGCGCCGTGGCATAGAGAATCCCATCCACCACCAGCGGTGTGGTCTCAAGCTTTCCCGTCGCCCCAGTCTGGTACACCCATTTCGCCACCAGCGTGTGCGCGTTCGTCACCTTGATCTGATCGAGTGAACTGAATCGCCGTCCCGAATAATCGCCGGAATAAGTCAGCCAATTCTGCGGCTCCTTCTGGGAATTCACCAGCCGATCGAAAGTGACCTGGCCGTGCGTCTCTGACGCGAGGAGAGCGCAAGCCAGACACCCCATCCATAGGGTCGTGAGGATTCTGCGCGCCGTCATTTCGCCCCCACGCTGATCAGGAAAGCCACAATATCCTCAAGATCTTTATCGCTCAAAACGTCCGGGCTATAAATCGGCATCAGCGACTGCCGGCTCTTCTTGAAGGAACGCAGCTTATCTTTTTCCAGCAAATAAATCCGTTCATTCGCATCCATCATCTGCAGGCTGAAACTGTCTTCGTTCAGCGCCACACCCTTGATTTGCATGCCGTCGGCGGTCACCACGGTGATGGTCTCGTATTCCTGGGGAAACTCTTTCGTGGCCTCCGTCAATCCCCAAGCCAGTCGCCGGCTGGGATTGCGCACCGAATCGATAATTGCTTCCTGCGTACGCGAGCCGCCAACGGAAGTAAGTTCCGGCCCCACGCGCCCGCCCTTGCCTTCCACCATATGGCACATCGAGCAATTGGCGTCGCCATAGAAGAGTTCCTTGCCATGCGCCGCGCTACCTGCAGGCTTGGCCGGCGCCTTCACCTCAACACTGCGAATGTAGGTGATGATCTGCCAGATTTCTTCATCCGTCATGCCGACGCCCTGGCCATTGGTCCCGTTCGCGGGCATGGCGGTTCCCGGAATCCCATTGCTGATCACCTGAAACATCTCCGCATCGGAATGCACATGCTTCTTCTGCGCTCGTGTCAAGTCCGGCCCGCGTCCGCCTCCGTGTGCCCCCAGTCCATGACACAGCGCGCAGTTGATGCGGAATTCATACTCTCCAGCCTTAGCCGCGTTGGGATCGCCCGCAAGCGGGTTGCGATCATCCGCCGAGCACACCGCGCCCACAACCATGAACATGACCATCCCTGTGCACCAGCGCCCGAACATGGCCTCACCTTGGGAGAATTTGCCGCATTCTACGCCAAGCAGATGAAACCGTGTCTTTGGAAATCGTGGTGGGCTCATGGACCGGGCGAGATCTCCCCTGTCGTACATGTCCGCCGGGCATCTGTGACCTGCACTCATGGCTCTCTACACTTAAGGTTCCCCTCAACCTGGGTCTGATCTCGCCCTAGGCCAAAGACTTTTTGAGTGTAGGCACGTAAGTTGCTGACAGGTCAGCCCTTCCAGCGATAGGCGTCGGCCTGGGGCAGGCCCAGGTGGGCGAGCACGCGGTAGGCGAACTCCCGGGCCATGTCATCTAAACTCGCGGGCCGGAAGTAGAAGGCCGGGATGAGCGGAAAGACGGTCGCCCCGGCATCGGAAGCCCGGTACATGTTGCGGATATGAATTTTATTGAGCGGCGTTTCGCGCACACACAGCACCAGCGGACGCTTCTCTTTCAGACATACATCGGCTGCGCGCTCGATCAGGTGTGAGGCGACGCCGTTAGCGATGCGGGCCAAAGTGCCCATGCTGCACGGGATCACGATCATGGCGTCTGCGGGATAAGAACCGCTGGCAACGTTGGCCCCGATGTCGGCGTTCGATTGCTCTTTAATTTTGGACGAGGTATTGGAGGGGCGGGCTGCTGATTTTGTTTTTCTGCCGGCAAGGATCTGGGGAAGAAGCTTCGAGCGGCCCTCGATGCCGAGTTCTTCAGCCAGCACGCGCAAGCCGGAGTCCGATGCAATAAAGTTCACAGTCCGAACGCGGGCGTCACGCTCAACCGCCAGCAGCAGTTGCCGCAGAAACACCGACCCGCTGGCGCCAGTAGTAGCGACGGTCAGATTCTGCGGCGGATGATGCGGCAAAAAGCCCCCAACGAGGCGATGGTGCCCCGGAGTTGGAGCATAGGGATGCCAAGCGACAGAAGTCAAGCAGCGGTAGCTGAGAGCTGACAACTGAGACCTGAGACCTGAATATGGCATCCGCGGTCCATTTGCGATCCCGCCGCAGCGCCGGGCAACTCCACGCCCTGGCCGGAGTGGAGCGCGAAATCCGCGCCCGGGATTCGCACAGCCGCCGCAAATACCTTCGTGAGTTCAGCCAGGCCTTCCGCAACTACGATTCGCTCCTCGATTCGCAACAGCTTCAGACCGCTCTGCACGCCGCCGACGTCGTGCTGATCGGCGACTACCATGCCCTGCCCGGCGCCCAGCGCTACGCCGCATCTCTCCTAGAGCAGCGCGCCTTAGCAGGAGATCGACCGGTCGTGCTCGGAGTCGAAACCATCTTCGCCCGTGACCAGCACATCCTCGATGAATGGTGGCGTCGCGAAATCGACGAAAGCGAACTGCGGCAGCGCATCCGCTTCGATCTCGATTGGGGATACGACTGGGCTCCGTTCCACGAACTCCTGGTAGCGGCCCGCGACCACGGGGAAGGC
>DATHOK010000128.1:0-15608 GCA_035484995.1 Verrucomicrobiia bacterium
GTACAGCGCTCCCTTGGTGACGCCCGCTGAGGCCAGAATTGTATCCAGGCCGGCACTTTGGAAACCCGATCTGTAGATCTCGCGGAATGCCGCCTGCAACAGGCGCTCCCGCGTGCGCTCAGGATCGCGCAGCCTGGTCGCTCTACGTTTCGGATTCTTGCGTGCGTGCAACATACCAATCAGTATGTAATGTTGAGCCATCAGGGTCAAGCGGAAGGAATCTCCGGAAATCTGGAAGTTTCGAAATTCATCTCCTGTTTGGAGTAGCCCTACACGGCGTAGTCACAGCCTTACAAACACACGACGCTACACGCGGACTAAACGCCCTGAGGCTGTCGAAGTTCATTCGGCATTTCATAACCGCCGGATCCGGGCATTGATGTAATCGACTGCAAAATCGATCACTGCACTCTGGTTTGGTAATTGCTAACACTCACGTCGTGCAGATGTTTGGCGTCCAGCCCAGATCCCAGAGCAAGTCGCGACGCTGCGTCTTGCATGCGGCCCAGGAACCGCAATCGACATAGTGATTCGCGCAGTCCACAGTTGTTGAGCACGGAAATGCAAACTGAAACGGCCACAACTCCGCAGACCTTATCGACCTCAGACAGCGAAACATCAATGAACCCTCGCGCAGAGGAATCGGCGACAAATGTCAACCCGCAAATGGAGGAAGTCGTGAAAGTCGCGGGGGAAGACCTGCGACAACTCCTGCGGCAGCGTGCTGAAATTACGAAGCGGATCCGAACACTGAAGCAAACGATTGAGGGACTGGCCCGCTTGTTGGGCGATGACTGGTTCAGTGAAGAGTTATTGGAACTGGTCGGCCGGAAAGTCAGACGACGGCAACTGGGACTCACCAAGTCCTGTCGCACCGTGTTGATGGAGGCCAACCGACCACTGGATGCCCATGAAGTATGCGAACTCGTTCGGCGAAGGATCCCGTTAGTTTTCCTGAACCACAAGAGTCCGGCTAATGCCGTCACGACGGTGCTCAACCGACTCGTGGAGTATAGAGAAGCCCTGGCTGTGCGCGATGAAAACGGACGACGGGCCTGGCGATCGTGCAGTCAAAACTGGGCTAAGGCGGATGCTGATTAATATGGACGAACCGAGATACCCCTGCCTAAACGAATTGACCTCTGCAACGATAGCGAAGCTCAGGCTCCGAAGCCCTGAGCGTCGCATTTCCTGAAAAGCGGCTCTCGTTAGTGGGCCTCAAATGGCGGATGGTGTGGACGCGGCGGCGCCGTGCCTCGATTGCCCACTCTGCAACATACCAACCGGTATGTATTTTCCGAATCATCACGGTCAACCGGGAAAGAATCTCCGTAAATCTGGAGGTTTGGAAATTCACCTCCTGTTTGGAGTAGTCCTACACGCCGCGGTCACAGCCTTACGGGCACGCGGCCTCACGCGCAGGGCAAACGCCGTGAGACTGTCCAGTTGGAAGACGGCATTCCATAACTTCACAGTCACGCCTTGTTGTAACCGATTGAAAACTCAACGGTGACACTCTGGTTCGCCAATTGCTAAACACTCACATCGTGCAAGTGTTGGCGTCTAGCTCGCTTTTCAGTCGCAACTCTCAATCTTTCGGTCGGAGGAGACAATGGACATCCGCAGCGTAAAGTTGGCTCTGGTTCTTCTGTTGGTGGTTTGTTTGGGCGGTGCTCTGCCCGCGTGGTCACAATCAGCATCGTCGGGTACGGTTTCCGGCATTGTGGCTGACCCGTCGAATGCGGTGGTAGCGGGCGCCGCGATTACGCTCACCGATGCCGCGACCAATATCTCGCGATCCGCTAACTCCAACGCGACTGGGCGGTACTTCTTTGCGGACGTTACCCCGGGCACCTACAGCCTTACGGTCTCCAAGGCGGGATTTGCCACCACGAAGACCGAGAACCAGATCGTGCAAGTCGGAGTCAACCTCACGGTGAATCTGGCTTTGCAAGTGGGCGGCGCGAATGTGGTAGTAGAGGTGTCAACCGTGGGCAATGAGTTGCAGACCATGAATGCCACGGTGGGCAACACCATTGACAGCGTCACCATCGATAACCTGCCCAGCCTTGGCCGCGACGTCAGCACGTTCGTCGAACTGCAGCCGGGTGTAGGTCCCGACGGCAGCGTCGGCGGTGCGGTTCTCGACCAGAACTACTTCTCGCTGGATGGCGGCGACAACACCAACGACATGGACGGTAGTATGAACGTCTATACCAAGAGTTACGCCGGCGATCCAACCGGCGGTGTTGCCACGCAGAACAACCTGGGAACAGGCAACGGCGGCCCGACGGGCGTGATCCCGACTCCGCAGGATAGTGTCGAAGAATTTAAAGTGAATACCGCCGGCCAGACAGCTGACTTCAACAGTTCCGCCGGCGCCGAAGTAAAGATTGTCACCAAGCGCGGAACCAACTCGTGGCACGGCACAGGTTACGAGTATTACAAGGACAACAACTGGTCGTCTCAGAGTTGGCAGAATGACTATAACAACTCTCTGCAGCCAGGCTCAGCTCCTCTTCCGAGCTTCCATTACAGTCGCTACGGCTTCAACATTGGCGGGCCGATTATTCCGAAAGAGATTCTGGGCGGCAAGACTTACTTCTTTTTCAATTACGAGGGCTTCAACTTCCCGCAATCCATCACGCTCCAGAGGAATGTGCCATCGCCAAGCTTGATGGCAGGCGAGATCATTGACCCCGTGACAAACAAGGTTTACCAACTGGGAGGCCCCACCGGCATTGATCCTCTTCACATCGGGCTCAATCCCTTGGTCTCACAGATATGGAACACGTACGAGCCGCAGTCGAATGCAGCCTGCTATCAGCAGCTTTGCGACGGCACGAATGAACTGGGGTTTGTGGGTAATATTGGCGTTCCGCAAACCAGCAAGTTCATAGCTACGCGGTTCGACCACGATTTTTCGCCCAAGTGGCATTTCAACGCAACCTACCATTTCTTCAAACTTACTTCGGCTACGACTGACCAGGTTGACATCGGCGGCTTTTTCCCTGGCGACACAAAGGGCGTGCCGGCTTCCCTGTCGCGTGATCCGGCCGAGCCGCAAATGTGGGCAGCGGGCCTGACCACGAACATAACCTCGAACACAACCAATGACTTCCACTACAGTTTCCTGCGCAACTTCTGGCAATGGATCCGCCAAGGTGATACGCCGCAACTGGCTGGCCTGGGCGGAGCACTTGAGATTATGAGCGGCCAAGAGCTGGGACAAGCTAGCGATCTCGGTCCTTACGACGTAAATACCCAAAATACCCGCACCCGCTATTGGGATGGACACGACCAGTTGGTGCGCGATGACGTTTCCAACCTGAAAGGTAACCACCTGTTGCAGTTTGGCGTTACCTATCAGCACAACTGGAACCAACATCAACGCACCGACAATGGCGGTGGAATCAACTACGCTCCGGTTTATTCGCTCGGCATAGGTAACAGCGGATCGGGACTTGCTAGCGATTTACCGATTTGCTCGATAATAAACCCAGCCACTGGTTCTCCTGATATCTCCAATTGCCCCGCTCTTACCGCAGCGGCACTGGGCATCGTTTCGATCTCGCAGGTCGCCTATACCCGTTCTGGAGCGAACCTTGCTCTGAATCCTCCCCTGACTCCAGCAGAGGACACGCTCACGATTCCTTATTTCAACTCCTATTTCAGCGACACCTGGCACATGAAGCCGACGTTCACCCTCACCTACGGTTTGGGCTGGACGTTGGAACAGCCTCCGACCGAAGCGACGGGCAAGCAGGATGTGCTGGTGGATGCGAGCGATCAGCCGGTTTCGATGAGTGCCTATCTGGCGCAGCGCAAAGCCGCAGCGCTAATCGGCCAGGTCTACAATCCCGCGCTCGGCTTTGCCCTGGTGCATAACGTTGGAGACGGGTCGGGTCGGGTGTATAACCCTTACTACGGCGAATTCAGTCCGCGTATCGCCGTGGCCTGGAGCCCGCACTTCGACGCTGATTCCGTGGCGGGCAGAATCTTCGGCCATGAAGATACGGTGATCCGTGGCGGCTATGGACGCATCTACGGCCGCTTGAACGGCGTGGATCAGGCGCTGGTACCATTGCTCGGCGTCGGACCCATCCAGCCCGTGCAGTGCGCCAACAACCTCGGTAACGGATCGTGCCCGTCTGGCCTCGTAACAGCCAGCCCTTCGACTGCGTTCCGGGTTGGACCCACATCCACAGGAGCAAACTACGGCTTAACAGCGCCGCTGCAGACTGACTCGAACCTGATACCCACGACGACCCTCCCGCAACCGCTCTTTACAGGGATCAATACCACGGAGGGGAGTGCCAGCGAGGCATTGGATCCGCATTTCCGGCCCAACGTGTCCGATTCCTTCAACTTCACCGTTCAGCGCCAGTTGACGCGCAGGGTCACCCTGGAATTCGGCTACATCGGGCGCAGAATCACCCACGAATACCAGCCCATCAACCTCAATGCGGTGCCCTACATGATGACGCTGGGTGGGCAGCAGTTTAAGCAAGCCTATGCGAACACCGTGTTGCAATACTGCGGGGGCATAGCGGGGCTGGCTGGCGGTGGTTGCGCTGCCGTCGCAGGCAACGTCACCACGCAGCCGTTTTTCGAGGCCGCTCTCGGCGGTTCAACCTCTGCCTACTGCAGCACCCCGTTTAATGGCGTTACTCCGACAACCTGCACTCAGGCCGTCCTATTGCACGAGGGCGCACCCGCCACGAACTGCGTTCAATGCGCCACCGGCAACCTGACCAATGCAAGCGTATGGAGTCTGTGGAGTGATTTGGATGCCGGCCCGATGCAGACCATCGCCAGCGGCGGCGGCGGCGGACCTCTATCCGGGCCCACCATGCTGAATAACTCCGGCCAGTTCTCGTCTGGCGTCGCAAGTAACGGCAGCATAGGTTACGGAAACTATAATGCCGGCTTTGCCTCGCTCAAGATGGCTGACTGGAGAGGTTTGACCATGCAGTCGAATTTCACCTGGTCGAAGGCGTTGGGAACTGGAGGGGTCGTCCAGGCTTCCAGCGAGATCACCCCGGACGATCCGTTTAATTTGGGGACCACCTACGGCTATCAGGACTTTGACCGCAAGTTCGTATACAACGCCTTCTTCGTCTACCAAACACCGTTCTTCAAGGGACAGCATGGTCTCGTTGGACGGGCACTGGGCGGCTGGTCCTTCGCGTCGGTGTTCACTGCCGGTAGCGGATTGCCGATCGAGATTTTCACCGCTACCGGAGATGGCCAGGAGTACGGAGCAGGAGACAACGTGAACTTCTTCGGAAACGAAAACGCTGTTCAGATCGCTCCTATTGCGCACGGTCATGCCTATTACAACAATCCCTCCGGCGGTTTGCCCGTCAATATGTTCAAGGCGGGCGTATCTGCCATCAGCGACTTCCGTAACCCGATTCTGGGTCTGGACAACAAGGACGGCGGCAACGGCAACATCTTTGGCCTGCCGTACTGGAACATGGACTTCAGCGTCAGGAAGAACATTATGGTGACGGAAGGCATCAGCATGGAGTTGCAAGGTGTCTTCGCTAACGTTTTCAATCATAATCAGTGGCTCGATCCGAGCGCGACTGGGACTACCGGGCTCTTTAATCCCTCAGTTTTTGGCGCTCTGCCGGGCTCGTCTCAGGAACAACTCGGCGGCGACCGGCAGATTGAGGTCGGCTTCCGCGTTCGCTTCTAACTTACTGAAGTTCGAGGCGACACGCGACGTGTCGCCTCGAATTAACCAAATCCGTAGCGCTTCCCCTCCGGCCGCACCGCACAGGTTGCTCGAAACAAGAGTTAAGAAGCCGCCTTTCACGAGGCGGCTTTCTTATATCAATTCCTCAATAGGCCCTTGGAGTATGCCAACTGGCGCAACACCGCCATTACACTCATTGACCCGGCTAGGCGTGGAGTCCGTATTCGGGTTATTTGCTAACGATTTGCTATGGCGTTACGCAGAGGGATCTGCCGGAATCGTTGCTCCAGTTCATGGAGCGGCACAGTGTACTGTCGGCCGAGTTCCCTGTGCGAAGCAAGGGCCTTTTTAACCTGAATCATCAACGACTCAGCTTGGCGCGAGTGACCGAGATCGAGCTGGCAGGATGCGAGCGCCACCCGAGCATCGGCCAACGATGGACTCGCCGGGTCGAAGAAGCTCTCGCGCAGATCGACTGCGCGCTGCAGCAGGGGCAGCGCGTCGGAGGGATGGCCGAGCAGCAACTCGGCTCGTCCCTGGGCCAGCGCGGCCGAGGCATCGAGAGCTTTCAAGTAAGTGCGCACCGCGCTGCCCGACAAATCGTGGTCGACTTGTGCGGCCAGGCGTTGCGCCGACTCGCCATCGTGGCGTGCCAATGCGATTTCGGCTCGCGCAGTCAGGAGCCTGATCGTGTCGACCGAGAGCATTCCCTTCTCCGGCGCTGAAGGATGGAAAGCGTCTAACGCGGCGTCGGCCTCACTGGCCCGGCCAGCGGCGATCAACAACCTTGTGCGGTCTCTCACTACCAGGTAGCTCGGCGGGGCATTGACATGCTTCGCGATGAGGCCGGCCTCATCCACTGCCCCCTGGGCTTCCGCATAGCGCCCCAAGTCAATTAACACCGCCGCTTCCTGTTCCAGCATTTGCCCCAGATAGCGCGTGCCGGGGCGGTTTTTTCGGCGGTTTTCAATTGCCTTCAAGATGTAAGGGAGACCGTCTTCCGGCCGGCCGGCGCTGGCCAAGGAGAAGCCGTAAACCAGAAATACTTGAGGCGCGAAAAAGGGATCGTCGGTGCGCTGGGTACGCTGCAGGATGTCGCGAGCGCGCTCGATGTGCTGCAGGCCCTCCTGGGTTCTCGATGCTTGGACCAGGAACCCACCCAGGCGCAGTTCCGTTTCCATGGTATCCACGTGGTCGTCTCCATTCAATTTTTGTGCAGCGATCGCCGCCCGGCGCAGACTCTGCTCGCCCGCCTCAAAATCCATCAACTCCTGCTGGATGTCGCCCAGAAAGGAGTACAACCGGGGCAGACTGGGGTTCGGATCACCCTTCAGCTTTATCGAAACTTGGCAGGCCTCTGCCGCAACCTGTTCGGCCTCACGGCGCCGTCCCAAATTATTGAGCGCCGTGCCCTCGATATAGAGCGATTCGGCCAACGCCTGATCGTTCGGGTATTGCCGATAGATGCCGACTGCTCGCTGTGAATATTGCAACGCTCGCGGCAAGTCCGAGCTTTGATAGTGTTGCGCCAGTTTGGTCAGTACGTCAGCCCGCAGCTCCGAGCTGAAATCGCGGCGGCTGTCGAGGATGCGATTGGCTTCGAGCAGAACCGTTTCGCCCTCGCCGGGCGTACTGGACTGGTACAGAGCAGATCCGAGGGCTACGAGAGCGGTCGCCACCTCCATCGAATTATTGCCGTACCGCGCGCGAGCAAGCCCGACGCGTTTGCGCTGCATGCTCGCAGCCTGATCGTCAAGCCCGAGATCGGTGTACATTGAGCCGAGAGTTGCCAGGACATTCAGCTTCGCTTCCGGAACTCCAGCCAGTTCTCCATCGATATTGCGGGCGCCAATGTCGAGGAGTTCGCGCGCCGTCGTTTGCCGCGCCTTGACTGGGTCGGCCTGGTCGGAACTGTTGGCGCGGAAAATACCCTCGAGAAAATCTTCGACGGCGGTAGCGACCAGCGTTTCGCGACGCGCGATGTGGGCCTGCCACAAAGCCGCGCTCACGCCGAGACCCAAGGCGAGAAGCGTCACTCCCGCCAGCGCAACCACCACCCGATTGCGCCGGACAAACTTCATGGTGCGATATGCAAACGTGTCAGGGCGGGCGCTGATCGGCTCATGCTTCAGATAACGGCGCAGATCGTCGGCCAGGGCGGTAACCGAGGCGTAGCGTTCCTGCGGGATCTTCTTCAACGCTTTGGCCACAATCGTTTCGAGGTCCCCGTGGAGCAACCGGCTTAACTTTTCTGGAGTGGTCGAGCGTTGGGCGGCATTCGTCGCGTTTTCCTTCGCATTCGCTTTCGTGGGCGTGACTACGTCGGCGAGGCGCGGCGGCTCGGTATCGACGATCGCTTTCAGCAGGCTTGCAGGCGTGCGCACACCGCTTCCCGCCGGGTGCTGGCCGCACAACAACTGATAGAGCAGCACGCCCAGCGTATAGACATCGGTAGCAGTCGTAACTGGCCCGCCGGTCACCTGTTCGGGGGCCGCATACTCAGGGGTTAGCGGAGATTCGCCCTCACGCGTGAGCAGAGTCGCAGCATTCTCCTGGCCTTCCTCTTCAAGCAGCTTCGCGATGCCGAAATCGAGCAGCTTCACGTGGCCATCTTTGTTGACCAGCACATTCGACGGCTTGATATCGCGGTGCACGATCAGGTTGGCGTGGGCGTGCGCCACCGCGCCGAGCACGTCAAGAAAAAGAGCTATCCGAGCCTTAACATCGAGCGCGCCTTGGTCGCAATAACGATCGATGGGCTTGCCCTCGACGTATTCAAGAACGATATAAGGCTGCCCGGAGGAACTGACGCCTGCGTCGAGTAGCTCGGCGATATTGGGATGAGAGAACCGGCCGAGGATGGCGCCTTCGCGCTTGAAGCGATCTTCGCCGACCTGGCCCATCAGAGCAACATTCAGAAATTTGACAGCCGCCTTGCGCTCAAACCTGCCATCGCTGCGTTCGGCCAGCCAGACCTGTCCCATGCCACCCTGGCCGATCTTGTTAACGAGCCGATAAGGACCGATGACCTCCAGGTTGGCGCGTTGCGCGTCAGCCAGGGCGGCGGCTCCGAGAGAATCTATGGTTGGGCCAGGGTCGGAAGTCGAAGGGGTGAAATCTGCTTCAGCGTCGGTCTTCTTCGCGGGCTTGTCCGCTTCGCCCATCTTCTCCACCGAAGTGGTGAAGTTTAGCATCACGGAAAGCTCTTTCTCAAGAAAGGTAACATCCCGACATTGTTATGGAATCATTTCACTCATTGACCTTGGCCGTGCCTGTACGGGCAAGAGTCTGACGCAGGGAGCTAAGGAAAAGGGCTAGGGCGAGGCGCTGGCGTCAGCCCGGGGCGGACATCCGCCGACTGAAAGAACTGCGCTCCATCGGAAGGGCGTTGACCTAGTGAGCAAAAACTAGATTGTTACCCGCCGCCGGACAGAATGACGAATGGCAGCGTGCTCAGGTCGCAATGTCCATCGCTGAACGTACCAGAGCGGGAGTCATTAAGAAAATGGTAGGCACGAGGAGACTCGAACTCCTGACCTCTACCGTGTCAAGGTAGCGCTCTAACCAACTGAGCTACGCGCCTACGCTCCACTTATTCTAATGTCGCGGGGCGCTTCCCGCAATCTCGGGCGTGCGGGATTCCGGTCGAAGTGCCCGTGAACCGCGGTTGCCAGTTGCAAAGTTTCGCCTGCGGCGTTGACAATCGTTCCATGCCGAAAGAGTCCCGGCAAGTCGATGCAGGTTCGGGGGCCCAGACCGCCCGATCTCCTTTTTCGTCTGGAGCCATGGTGGTTGTAACGCTGTGCAATCCGCGGGACAAATTCTGGGGCATGATTCTGGCGCTGGCTCCGGAAGGCCTCAGTATGACTGGGATCGAACTGGCTTCCTTTGAAGATTTCGTCGTGATGGTGAAAGATGGCGAATCCTTCAGTCCCGCAGTTGTGTTCTTCCCGATGCACCGGATTGAACGCATCGAACTCGACCTTCCCGACGGAAATTTGCCTTCCCTTTCGCAGCGTTTCTCGGCCAAGACTGGACTGGACCCTGCGGGGCTGCTAGGCGATCGCCAAGCCGGTGGCGCACATCAGCCGAGACCCTCTCCGGGTTCCACGGTTCGTCCGACTGAGGATCCGGCATGAAGCTGTCGCAAATCTTCACCGCTCCGAATCAGCTCACGCTGCTGCGTATGGTCTTTGTTCCGTTCATCGTGATCGAACTCGTCGAAGGCCGCTATTTCTGGGCTTTGGTTCTCTTCGTGATTGCCGGATTCAGCGATGGCCTGGATGGGCTGCTGGCGCGCAAGCTGCACCAGCAGACTCTGCTTGGCCAGTATCTCGATCCCATCGCCGACAAGCTGCTGTTGAGCACGATGTTTCTCGTGCTTTCTATCCTCCACAAGATTCCGTGGAAGTTTACCGTGCTGGTGTTCAGCCGCGATATTTCCATCCTGGCCGCGAGTGCGGTGCTGTTTGCCATCGCGGGGCTGCGCAACTTCCGCCCCAGCATCTTCGGAAAGGCGAATACTTTTTCGCAGATCGCCGCCGTGTTCTTTGTGCTGTTGTCTTGCACACGGCCGGGGCGATGGATCTCGATTACTCGCATCGTCTTCTTGCGCGCCACGTTCGCTTTTACGATTATCTCCGCTCTGCATTATGTTCTCCTGGTGCAACAGCGGCTGCGCTCGCATTCTCACGCCTTGCCGGCGCATACTCCCGCAGATATCTCCGCCAGTTGACCCTCTTTCTGGCGTACCCCTAGAATTAAAGGTTCGTGTCTGAGCGCGACCGTCGCCTATGGCCTTTCGCCTTTACAACACCATGTCCTCGCAGATCGAGGAATTCCAATCGCTCCGTGACCAGGAAGTTCGGATGTATGCCTGCGGCCCAACCGTCTACGATTACGGCCACATTGGCAACTTCCGAACCTTCATTGCGGTTGACCTGCTGCAGCGATTTTTGCGTCAGTCCGGCTACAAAGTTCGCTACGTGATGAATATCACAGACTTGGACGACAAGATCATCCGCAACGCGGCGCGCGACGGAGTGAGCGTTCAGCAATACACTGCGAAGTACGAGAAAGCGTTTCTCGAAGACGCTGCCATGATCGGCATCGAACAGCCAACCCTGGTTCGCGCCACCGAACACATCCCCGAAATGGCGGATTTCGTGGCCAGGTTGATCGAGAGAGGGATCGCTTACCGCACCGACGATGGATCGTATTACTTCCGCATTGCGAAGTTTCCGCGCTACGGCAGGCTTTCGAAGAAAGATTTCAGTGGAATGCTGGACGGAGCCCGCGTCGATGTAGACGAATATGACAAAGACAGCGCGCGCGACTTTGCGCTGTGGAAAGCGCCCAAGCCGGGCGAAGCTTCCTGGGATAGCTCGATTGGGCCGGGACGCCCCGGCTGGCACCTGGAGTGCTCCGTCATGTCGATGGAGGAACTGGGCGAGAGCTTCGACCTGCACGCCGGCGGAGAAGACCTGGTCTTCCCTCATCATGAGAACGAGATCGCACAATCAGAGTCACTCACCGAAAAGACATTTGCCCGTTTCTGGTTCCACGTGCGCTTTCTGCTGGTCGAAGGCGAGAAGATGTCGAAGAGCCTGGGAAACTTCTACACTTTGCGCGACCTGGTTCTGAAAGGGCACAAACCATCGTCGATCCGGTATTTGCTCGCGTCGGTTCCCTATCGCAACCAGTTGAATTTTACTTTTGACGGGTTGAAGCAGGCTGCGGTTTCAGTGGAGCGCCTGCGCAATTTCCGCCAGCGCTTGACTGTAGGGAATTTCCCTTCTGGCTCAAACCCGGAAATGCAAGCGCTGGCGACTGAGACCATCCACCGCATGCGAGCCGCGCTCGATGACGACCTCAATACTGCACAGGCGCAGGCCGCAATCTTCGAAATGGTGCGCAGCGCAAATTCCACGTTAGACGCGGGTGCGATGAAGAAAGGCGATGCTGAACCGCTGCTCGCCGCGCTGGAGAAGTTTGATGAGATTTTCGCCGTCCTCAAAGATGACGATGGCCCGAAAATGAAGCAGGTGTTCGATTGGGCTCCGACTGAGGGCCGCGAAAAAGACATTAGCTCTGAGTTGAGGGAGTCTGTTCAGGCCAGCGAATTCTCAGATGCCGATATCGAAAAGAAAATCGCGGAGATGGAACAGGCCCGCCGAGCCCGTGATTTCAAGGCGTCTGACGCCGTACGTGCGGAGTTAACTGCCGCCGGCATCGTTATCGAGAATACAAAGGACGGCGTGCGCTGGCGCAGGAAGTAAGGAAGGACTTGTAATTTGGTAATGCCGCAAGCTGGTAATTTGTAAGCTTGTCGACTTTTGTCTAGTGCTTTGGATTTTCAAATTACCAATTTACAAAATTACTAAATTACACATTTGCCATGAAATCCCTCGACGAATATCTCCGCGACGCCGAGCAAGCACACGGGCATCTCTGCGCTGGACAAGTCCTCGGCGTGCGGTTGGCAATGCTGGGATTAGTCAAGCTCGGAATCGATGATCCGCGCGGCAATAAAGAAGACCGGAAGCGGCTGGTTACTTTCGTCGAAATCGACCGCTGCGCCACCGATGCCGTAGCCGTAGTCACTGGCTGCCGGCTCGGCAAGCGCGCGTTGAAGTTTCGCGACTGGGGAAAAGTTGCCGCGACTTTTGTCGACGTCAGCACAGGCAAAGCAATTCGCATTGCGGCCAAGGAATCTTCGAAGACTCTCGCTCGTCAGATGCATCCTGAGATCGCCGACAAGAATCAGCAGCAGATGCTGGCATACCGAGAGATTACAGATGACGATTTGTTTACGACACAATGGGTGAAGGTGGAGTTAGCGCCCGAAGAATTCCCCGGATATAAAGGCGAGCGCGTGGTTTGCGAAGCGTGCGGGGAAGGCATCAACTTCCGCAGGGAAGTCCGCACAAAAGATAACGATAGGGATAAAGAGAAGGTGCTTTGCCGCGCCTGCGCCGGGGAAAGTTACTACGAGCCAATCTAGGCGGCCTGTTCGTAAGCATTAGCCACGCGCAGGATCGTCGCTTCATCAAAGTGTTTTCCGAGAATCTGCAGGCCGATTGGCAGCTTCTGTTTCGTTTCGCCGCACGGAATCGAAATCCCCGGAATCCCCGCCAAATCTGCCGTTACGGTGTAGATATCAGCCAGATACATGGCCAGAGGATCATTCGACTTCTCCCCCAGTCGAAATGCCGCAGTCGGACTTGTTGGTGTAACGATGGCATCCACTTTGCGGAAGGCTTCTTCGAAATCGCGCGTCAGCAGCGTGCGCACTTTCTGCGCTTTCAGATAATACGCGTCGTAGTAGCCTGCGCTCAGCGCGTAGGTGCCGAGCATGATGCGGCGCTTCACCTCGGCTCCAAAGCCCTCATCGCGGCTGCGCCGGTACATCTCCGAAAGCGTTTTCACTCCTGAGGCGCGATAGCCGTAACGCACGCCGTCATAGCGCGCCAGGTTTGAAGACGCCTCCGCGGTTGCAATCAAATAATAAGCAGGAATCGCATACGGCGTGTGCGGCAACGAAACCGGCACAATCTCGCAGCCCAGGCTTCTTAACTTGTCGATGGCCGACTCAACTGCGTGCCGCACCTCGCCGTCGAGTCCCTCGCCGAAATACTCTTTGGCTACGCCGAGTCTGAGTCCTCGCACGGGCTTTTCGATTTCAGCGACGTAGTCCGGCACCGGCAGATCGGCCGAAGTCGCATCCATGGGGTCGCGTCCGGCAATCGAGCGCAACACAATCGCCGCATCCTTCACCGTCTTCGCCAGTGGTCCAATGTGGTCGAGTGAGGATGCGAACGCGATCAGCCCATAACGCGACACACGACCGTAGGTCGGCATCAATCCCACAACGCCGCAGAACGACGCAGGCTGCCGGATCGAGCCTCCGGTGTCGGAACCCAGCGCGACCACCGCCATATCTGCCGCGACCGCAGCCGCCGAGCCGCCCGAAGATCCTCCGGGCACGCGGCTCAAATCGCGCGGATTGTGCACCGGACGAAACGCCGAATTCTCATTCGACGAACCCATGGCAAACTCATCACAGTTCGTCTTGCCGAGAACCATTGCGCCCGCCGCTTCCATTCGTGCAACCGCGGTGCAGTCATAGGGCGGGATGTAGTGGCCCAGAATCTTCGACCCGGCGGTCGTGCGCACTCCGCGAGTCGACATCACATCCTTGATCCCAACTGGCACGCCGCCCAGCGGCGGCAACGGCTTGCCTTCGGCAGCCATGCGGTCAATGCGATCCGCCTGCTCCAGCGCGCGCTCTTTGCAGAGAGTGAGATACGCCCCGATTTGTTCATCTTCGTTCTGGATGCGCGCGTAGTGCGCCTCGGCTAACGCAAGCGCAGTCGTCTTGCGCTCCTGAACGGCAGAGCGAGCCGCATCGATGGTGAGTTGGGCCAGTTGCATGGCAGATGAGAAGGCAGTCCCAGCGCCGGATCTCTATCTCTCAATCACTTTGGGCACGCGGAAGAACGTCCCATCCGCATCCGGAGCATTCGCCAGCGCCACATCCTGTGACAACGACTTCCGCAGTCTCTCGACCACATCTTCGCGACTCGCGTAAGCAAACCTCTCGCTGCCTTGTTTGGACTCGTCAACACCATAGCGGTCCGATACCTGCGCCATCGGTTCGACGTTCGACGTATCCAGCTCGTTGAGCCTCTCGATGTAATCAAGAATCGAGTTCAAATCCCGTACCATGCCCGCGCGCTCTGGCGCAGAAAGCTCCAGGTTGGCCAAGTCGGCAACGTAGGCAACATCCTTTTCTGTAACTTTCATTTTCTGAGACTCGTTATTGATTATTGCTCGAGAATGCTCTCTGAAAGAACGGCCCCACTCAGCCTTGCCGGATCACAAACTCGATCCTCTCCACCTTTTGGCCAGCGTAACGATTCAACGCCGCGAGATACCGTGGTGCCAGCGACTGCATCTCACGTTTCCATCCGGCGTCGGGAACTTCGACGCGCAACACGGCGCCCACAAATTCCATAGCTCGCGTCCGCTCGGCAACGACGGATCCGCAAACCAGCGGCCAGGCAAGCGAAGGCGCTTCGCCTGGCGGCACGCGCCGCAGTGAGCCCACAACAAGTTTTTCCAGTCCCGCTCCGGCCTGCTCCAATGCAGCTCCCGATAAGAACAATTTCTCGCGACGGAAGCACCCGTCGGAGATTCCGATTCTAGCACCCCAAGCAGCCCGCAAGCAGTTCAGGTACCCACCGCGCTCATAGAGGAAATTGTTGCTTGACGAACTCAAGCGCCATGTCGCGCGAAAGCAACCGTCCGTCGAGCTGCGCATCTTCTACTGCCTCGAGAATCTCACGAAACCTGGGTCCAGGCGCGTAGCCCGCAGCAATCAAGTCATCGCCAGTGACCAACGCCGCCGGGCGAATCTTCTCCGGTGGAATCTCGGCAAGCTTCGTGCGGATCAATTCGTACGTGCTCAGATTGCCGTGGCTGGCCAGGCTGTCGGCTCGGTGCAATGCAAGATGTTCGTCGAAGCCGGGCAGGCGGAAGAATTTCTTCAGAGTCGACTCCTTCATGCGCGTGACATGACCAAAGCGCATGTGATTCTCCACCAGCGCAAGCACCTGGGCCGTGTCGTGATTCGAGAACCGCAAGCGCGCGCAGATTTCCTCGGCAATCTTGACGCCCACGTCCACGTGATCATCGAAGCGGATCCGGTCGGGCGCCACGCGAAACGTCGCGGGCTTGCCCACATCGTGCAGCAGCGCACCCCACGCCAGCGTCGGCGGGCAAGGGCGCGGCAGGTTCTCCAGCAGCAACAGGGTGTGAACAAACACATCGCCCTCAGGATGAAACTCAGGCGGCTGCTGGACGCCCTTCATGGCTGAAATCTCCGGCAACACTTCTTTCAGCA
>DATHOK010000129.1:0-6031 GCA_035484995.1 Verrucomicrobiia bacterium
TACTTTGATTTCGAGGTTGGCGATCAGGTAGTCCACGGCGCCGCCCAGAATCTCTTTGGTCAGGTGCGTCTGCTCGTAGTTCGAAGTGTCCATGAAGTAGTAGTTGTCGCCGTCGGCATAGAGGAACTGCATGTCGACCTCGTCCACGTTGACCTTCTCGATGGGATCGGGCGATCGGAAACGGTGTTCGAACATGGCGCCGGTGCGAAGGTTGCGCAGCTTGGCCTGGATGAAGGCACGCAGGTTGCCGGGCGTGCGGTGTTCCACGCTGAATACGGAGTGCAGATCATTGTTGTGCTTAATGATCATGCCGGGACGCATTTGGGTGGCAGGGATCGACATCGCTTGAAACAATCTCCTTAAAATAAGTGCGGTATGCAGGGCTGACGGAAGGCGGGCAGGCCACATATTCCGCCGCACAAGGGCCGAAAAGTTATTTTACACTCAGGTCACGGGAAAGGAAACCTTCCCGAAGTTGCACTCATCATAAGCGAGCCCCTTCGTCGCGCATGGGTAGGGCTCGCCGCCCCACCTTGCAGAGGAATAGAATTGCGGTTGGCGGGATATTGCAGCCGGACGGAAGGATGCCCGGCGCTCCCGCCGAGTGGAAATGAGGTCACATCATGCGCTTTGGACGTTATGAATCTTCGGAGGGAAACAACATAGGAACCGCGGTTACGTTCTTTCTGGTTGGACTGGGTGCGGGAGCGCTGGCGGCGCTTGCGCTCGCCCCGAAATCCGGCAAACAATTCCGCCGCGATTTGAAGCGCGGCTACGACGATGCCAAGGACACCCTGCAGGACTGGACGGAAGAAGCCAAAGACCGAGCGCGCGACGCCAAGGAGCGCATGAAAGACGTGGCCGAGCGCGGCGTTGATCTGGCCGGAGACCTGCGGGACGCTGCACGGGAGAAGGTGGAACCGCTGCGGAAGGCTGTCAATCGCGGGTAAGAATAAGAAACGGAAATATCATCCCGAGCGAAGCGAGGGGCGACATTTGTCGAACTCACCGGCTGACGACATGTGACTCGGGTTCACTCTCAGTGAAAGATGGCGGCGAAAAACCTGCCGATCCGCCGCAGTACAGGATGGTGTTCGGCGTTCGCCTCGGTGCTGGGCGCGGGCGGCGGTTGTATAAGGGTTTCAAGGCGCGCGGACCGGGTTGAAGATTCCATCACTGGCAGCGCTGCGGCCTCATCCGTTGGAGCGGGTGGGGCTGCGGAGCGTTGCTTGCCGCGGAACACGAATGGTGCGTCCACTTGGACGTGAACTTCATCCGGCCGCGAAGGCGGGAGGGGCTGGATTTCGGGCCCGCTGGAGAGGGTCTGCGGCGCGTCGTTGCCGGGCTGCGCTCCAGTCGCGGGCGAAGTGCCGTTGGCAACGGTGTTCTTTGCCGGTAGCTCAGAATCGGGAACGATCTCCGGAGCCTTATCTGTTTGGATCACAGGGACCGGTGTCGGGCAACCACACTCTGCAGGGACTTCGCCGTCGACCTTGTCGATCCGCCCCAAGTGAAACATCGCCTGGTCAGTGGGTTTCACCTGATAGATGCGGTCACCTATCAACTCCGAAACTGAGGCTGAAGAGCGGTTGCCCGCAAGCGCCCGTACGCAAGTGTTGCCGTGCGCGTCGGCGCTGACCGCATAGTCAAACTCTCCCGGGCCGGCGAACAGGATGCGGAAATCGGGAGTGAGCACGGTATCAACTGATTCCTCGAGTGCGTAGTGCGTCTCCAGCGCCCCGGTGCTCAGGCCGAGCATCAAAGCTTTGGTGTTCTTCGAAGGTGTCACGGAAAGCGTGGTCCCAGGACAAACGCGGACCTCGCCTCCTCGCGACAAGTGCAGTACCGCAGTGTCGCTGCCGGCGGTCAGCGTTGGACCCGCCGCGAGGCGCTTGCCCGCCAGCACGACCTCACCTATCCCAGTGCCGACCGGCACGACCGCCGGCGTGGCAGATGGAGTCAACGATGAAACCTGCGACGGCTGAGAGGGTAACTTGTTGATGGCTGCGTTCGAGCCTGCGTCGGGGTCAGCGTTCGGGTCTTCGTTCTGATCGGGGCGAGGTTTCAGCCGCACCATCAGGCGGTTGCCTGCGGCGTCCCAGGCGTAAGCGTACGGAACCAGGAGGTCGAGCACAATTCTCGCGATGGGAGGATCTTTCTGGTATTGCTCAGTGCGGAGGGTAAGAATGTTTTCCTGCAGCACTGGACTTCGCCTGTGCGGCTGTCCCAGGCGGGCGTTCGATAGATCGATGACCAGCCGCGGAGGCGAATCCAGCAAGTGAATGGTGGGTACCAGGCGGTGAGTGGAAACAATTTCAACGGCCGGTACACCCCCCTCATGCACTACGCGCACGCTGCTGACGAGGGCGACCTCCGCGTCAGGAGGGTTCGTCTTCTGAGATTCCGCAGCCTGCGGCCACGCTCTCGCGACCGCCAGCGCCGCCAGCATAATGCCGACAACTTGAATGCCAGATCGCGGCAAGGAAATCCTCGGGAAGATCGAAGTGATGCCAGGCCCCTGAGGAACCTTATCACTTGTCAGGAAGGGAATGAAGCGGTGTCTGAAACAAGTAGCACGGCGTGGGAATGTTCCCGATGCCGGTCATTTCGTCAAGAAGTCAAATCGCAAGCGCGAAGCATCCCGGAGCGTTGTCCCGGGAATTGGGCGACCTCCCAGGACTCAACCTTAGCTCTGCGGAAGGAACTCATACTCTTCAATGACGGCGGCCACGGCCATTTTGCCGTCTGCGCTGCCATCCTCAATGCGAACTACGCGCCCTTTGCACTGCACGCGGATACTCTCGGTGAGCGTGATCTCGGGCGGCAGGGTCAGAGTGAAGCCGATGGGCGACCCTTGCGCGATGGGTGAGTCGAGGTAAAGGCTGATGCCGCGCGCGCTGACGTCGCGGATTTGAGCCGGTTCACCGTGGCCAGAGTTTCCATCGCGGGCTACGGCAACCGGGATCCGCAGCGCGAAGCGTCGTGCAGCCCTTTTTTCCTGCTGGGCTTCTGTCATGTGTTACTCCAAAGCTAATGTAGTAGGTTTCAACTTATCTCCACAATGACTTGGGCAGCGTGTTCCGTCAATACCACCGTTGGGGACGGGGATGGCCCGTTCCGGCTAAACTGTAACTGGGTAAGCTGTAACTAAGGATGGTTCGGTGGTCTTCGTTCTTGACAACTACGATTCCTTTACCTACAACCTGGTTCAGTACATTGGGGAACTGGGCGCGGAGGTTGAGGTTCGCCGCAATGACCAGGTGACGGTTGCTGAGGTCGAGGCCATGCGGCCGGAGCGCATCGTGATCTCGCCCGGACCGTGCACGCCGCAGGACGCCGGCATCAGCATTGATCTGATCCGTCACTTCACCGGCAAGGTGCCGGTTCTCGGCGTTTGCCTTGGACATCAGGCTATTGGCGCGGCTTTTGGCGGCAGTGTCGTGCGCGCTCCTCATCTGATGCACGGCAAGACGAGCGCTGTTACGCACGATAACAAGAGCATCTTCCGCGGCCTGCCCATGCCGATGACGGCTACTCGCTACCACTCACTCATTGTGCAGGGGAAAGGCCTGCCGGCAGAACTTGAAGTCAGTGCGTGGACTACGGAGAAAGACGGCTCGCGCACGATCATGGGTTTGCGGCACCGGCAGCACCCGGTTGAGGGAGTGCAGTTTCATCCCGAGAGCGTGTTGACTGATGCGGGGAAAAAGCTGGTGGCAAATTTCTTAGAGGGGATCAGGGGCTAGAGGTCAGGGGCCAGATATAACCGCCCACTTTTGGCGAAGTGAATTGAGTAGGCCGTTCAAGACTTTGCCTACCTCAGTTGCACGATTGAGCAAGATGTTTGATTGGCCGGAGCTCATGTAACCCAGCTTTTGTGAAATCAGAACTTGTGTTTCGATCTCCATTAGTGAACCTCGCGCGTGCCCTAGAAATTGCTTGTATTCGCCAGTGGATAATCTCGCGTGCCTTCCACGATGTTGCTAGGAACGGAAACTGCCGCTCGTCTCAACTGAGAAACTAATCCGTAGGTCTCGGCCTTGGGAAAATTCTGTGTTGCCCGGTAAATCTCAAGCACCAATTCAACCGATTTCTGCCAGACTATCAGGTCGCGATATGACTGCACGCGGGGCATCGCTAAACATTTCATACCGACATTTTGCTGCATGTCGGATCTCATGGATGTGTGAAGCATCACATTGTGCTGTGGATATCCCCAAAATGGGACGAAGTCTGACCCCTAGCCCCTAAACCCTATCCCCTAAACCCTAGCCCCTGCCCCGAGCCATTTCCACTGCTCTTAGCAACGCCTGAGCTTTGTTCATCGATTCCTCGAACTCCTTTGCTGGGTCAGAATCGGCCACGATCCCTGCTCCTGCCTGCAGATACGCGTGCTTGCCTTGCATGAGCATGGTGCGAATGCCGATGCAGGAATCGAGGTTGCCGGCAAAATCGGCGTAGAGTACCGAACCACCGTAGATGCCACGGCGCACTGGTTCCAGTTCTTCGATGATTTGCATGGCGCGGACTTTGGGGGCGCCGCTCAAGGTCCCGGCAGGAAAACATGCGGCGAAGGCATCCAGCGCGCCGAGATCCTTTCGCAGCGTGCCTTCAAGCGCCGAAACCAGGTGCATCACGTGGGAGTAGCGCTCCACATACATCAGATCCTTCACTTTGACTGAGCCGTACTCGCTTACGCGGCCGAGATCGTTGCGGCCGAGATCGACCAGCATAACGTGCTCGGCTCGCTCCTTTTCATCGTTGCGCATCTGTTGTTCTAGGCGCTGGTCTTCGGCTTCGTCGCGGCCGCGCGGATGGGTGCCGGCTATAGGGCGGTATTCCAGCTTGCGTCCGGTCACACGCACCAACATCTCGGGAGACGACCCGAGGATTTGCGTGTCTCCCATTCGCAGAAAGTAGAGATACGGCGAAGGATTGACCTGGCGCAGGGCGCGGTAAAGATCGAACGGCTTGATGCCGGGGATAAAGTCGAGGCGCTGCGAGAGCACGACTTGAAAGATGTCGCCTGCGGTGATGTATTCCTTGCAACGCTCGACGCTGCGCAGAAACTGCGCGCGGGTGGTTCCGGTATGGATTTTGAGTTTCCCCGGCTTGGTCTTGACGGAGTTGCGCCACATTGCCGGGCGCAATCCCGCCGCGAGTTTTCTTTCGAGTACGGCAATGTCGCGCACTGCCCGGGCATAGGCCGCTCGGGGACTCTCACGCGAAACATCCGCCGCAACCAAGATATGAATCTGGTGGCGCAAGTGGTCAAAGGCCAGCAGGCGGTCGAAGAACATCAGTTCGCAATCCGGGAGAGAGAGATCGTCTTTCGCGTGCTCGCCGATGTTTTCCAGCTGCCGCACTGCGTCGTAGGAAAAATAGCCAACCGCCCCGGCGGTGAACGGCGGCAGGCCGGGAACCGCGGCCGGTTGGTGCTCGCTCAGCAACAACTTCACGAACTCGAACACGTTGCCTTGGTGCCGTTCGCGGCGCCGCCCGCGTTCAATTTCGATGGCCGAACCCCGCGCTCGCAGGCGCATGTAAGGCCGCGCTCCCAGGAAGGTATAGCGGCCGATCCGTTCGCCGCGTTCGACCGACTCCAGCAGAAACGCGTACGGTTCGTTTTCTGCAATCGACAGGAAAGCGGAGACCGGCGTGAGCAGGTCGGCGCTCACCGACTTCACCACCGGCACCAGCGTCGCCGACTGAGCCAGACGTGAGAACTCCTTGAATTCGGGATAAGGCATGCGAAGAATTAGGGACGAGACTCGCCAGACGCCGGCACGGCCTCGCCGTTCATTATAGGGGACTGGGTATAGGGGAGTCGCGACCTGGACGCGGGTGCTTGTGGCCCTCGTCCCTCGTCACGGAGTACTTTCGTACTTACCGCTTAAAGACCGCGAAATAGTAGTCTGTGAACCAACCCGGCAATTGACGGACGCGGCGCATCGTCGCAAGATACCAAGGATAAGCCGGGAAACAGCCCTCGCGCGGCCGGGGAGCCTATGCGGATCAAGTTCTGGGGCGT
>DATHOK010000130.1:0-11014 GCA_035484995.1 Verrucomicrobiia bacterium
CGCATGATTCTCAGCGACATTGAGAAGAACGATCCCTCAGTCGCACGCTGGGAGATTGTGTGGGAGAAAGCCCGGTAAACTCGAATAAAGACCCGACAGCTTTTCACGCTGATCCTATCGGGCAGTAGCACAAAAGCTAGCGTTCCACAGATCGGGCGGCGCCAGACACTGGCTGTGTCTGCGATGTATCCGGTGGTTTGGACGCGAAATAGCGTACTGTCACATCTTCTCCGAAATCGACCCGGTTCTCCCCGGCCCGTATTTGCGGGTGGTGCCGGGGTTTGGGTGTGAAATGCCGTATAGTCACATCCTCTGCAACGTAGTCGACTTCGTTCTGCCCAACCCGGACCAGCTTGAACACCGAACCTGCAGCCTTCATGCCTTCCGTTCTACCTGGCGCGGTCTGCGGATTGAGGGTGGGGTTGCTGGCCGGCGATAGCTTGGCGGGTAGCTGCTGCTCGGGGGCATTCGATCTGTGCAGCGCCGTCGCGTCCCCGTGCGATGCCGCGCGGTGATCGTAGGCAGCCCAGCTGATCATCACCAGCACGGTACAAACGACTGCGGCAACCACGTCCCACGGGAGCTTGTCCCACGCAACACGCTTCACCGGCTGACTGATTGTTGTCGTAGTTTTCGCGGGCTGGCGGAGACCCGTCTCCGCGATTGGCTGAGTGGCATGCAGCACGGTCGCGATTTGTGTTGCCGGAGCTTTTTTCTGGTCGAGGCGGGCATCACGGGACATCGCCTCCTCGACCAGTCGGGCCATCACTTGATAGGTGCGCACTTCTCGGTCCTGGAAAGTGTGCGCCTCGTTAAAGAAGACCTCCAGCACTCCCGCCACCGCACGCTCCTGGTATATCGGTACGATCAGGAGAGCATTGGCTCCGAACAGCCGGCAAACCGAGGCCTCAATTCGCGTGTCAGCCCGGGCATTCTCGACACGCAGAATTTCGTCTCTCGCGTCGTCGTGCGCTGAGATACTCAGCACGGCGGTCAGTCGACGGCCGACATAAGCAGCAGCGCTCCCACTGCCGGCCCGGTACACCAGTTGGTCTGCTTTTAGCAGAGCAACGGCAACTCCGGTAGCGTTGGTCACGTTCCGCGAACGGTCGGCGACCTTGTGCATGGCTCGATCCAAGTCGGTCTCGCCCGTGGTGATCGAGTGTTGGAGTTCGACCAGAGCAGAAAGCGACTCACTGTCGAGCCCGCTCTCCTGCACGGCGAGCGCACTCGCCAAAAAATTCTCGAAGGATTCGCGATCGCGGCTGGAATGGGTACTCATACTCAGACCCGGGGGGCCTGCTGGCCTGCGGCTGGATTTCGGAATGGGTTCGGTGGACAAGAATTCCGAAACAGTTCCGCCAATACTTGCAGTTTCTCATCGAGCGAATGCACTGTCAAGTCTCGGCGGCGATCGCTACCAGGTTAACTTCTGGGAACAGACGTAAAACCTTTTCAGGAGATGTCTCGACACTACCTTCGTGAATCAAATGGTGTCATCTGAGGTAACTCTGTCTGGTGAACCGGCTGGCATCCGGTTATTATCGTGTATGCGCCGGGCGCGAGGACTGGTCGCTGCGAACCAACCAGCTCAAGAACGACGGCGCTGGGAGCGGCTTTCTCTCGCCATACCCGTGTTCGTGCGGGGAGTTAGCGGGCCAGGCAAAGAGTTCATAGAATTTTGTACTCTACTGAACGAAAGTGCCGGAGGAGCACTGCTCTTAATACGAAGATCCTTGCGGCATCGATCTCGCGTATCGCTAGAAATCCCGTTGGCACCCACGCATAGCAGTATGAAGTTTCGGCGAACGAAACGCATTGTCAAGGCGAACGTGGTGCGAATCACCCCGGTTGATGGCTGGAGCCTGTGCGGATTGCAATTTGCGAGACCGCTGGTGTGATGATCCGAAAACATTTCTGTCGACCGCCAGTTCTACAGGTGTAATTCAAGTCGTGTCCCGAGTGAAACAATTCGAGCTTCGGATTGCCAGGCGCTCAGGGGTACCAAGCGAAATCGCTTCCGCTCTCTGGCAGAAGGGCGTCCGCATTCGAGCCTTTTCAGGGGAGATCCGAGAAGGACAGGATATATTCCACGTAGCCGTCGATAAAGGGGTACTCGCCAAGCGAACGTTCATCGAGAATGGCTGGCAAGCCATCGAGGAACGACCGCATCATCTTCATATCTAGAAAGCCCTGTCCGCGCAGGCGGTCCGAGTGGGGCAAACAACAAGTGGAGTGCCCCGTCCTACGCGTTCTTGGCGAAGGGCGGG
This sequence comes from Verrucomicrobiia bacterium, assembly GCA_035484995.1. Lineage (GTDB taxonomy): Bacteria > Acidobacteriota > Terriglobia > Terriglobales > Acidobacteriaceae > Sulfotelmatobacter. The sequence goes on from DATHOK010000130.1 coordinate 2,271, forward strand.
AGTCGGAAACGCCGACGCCAAGTAGTTTTGATCACGCGTCCACAAGCAAATCAAATAGCACACGCTGCGTCGCCGCCCGCCCCTTCGACAAGCTCAGGGCAGGCTCTTGTAAAAAGCGCATGGATGGGGCACCCTCACCGGGAACGGTGCACGCAAAGATCGTAGAGGCGGGCCACCCGCCAAGGCTTCAAACCATATAAGCGCTGGTAGGGGTCAGGACAATCAGATGAGAAATGTAATCTTCGCGATCAACACTACCCTGGATGGCTGCTGCGACCACACCAAACAGCTTGCTGATGAAGAAACGCATGAATACTTTACGCGCCTCATGCAAGAGGTCGACCTGCTCGTCTTTGGGCGCAAAACCTATCAACTGATGGTTCCTTTCTGGCCTGAAGTCGCAAAAAATCAGTCCATGACAAAAGCAGAGAACGAATTTGCTCGAGCATTTGACTCCATCGGCAGGCTCGTTTTTTCACGATCACTCGATAGTGCCGAGGATAAAAAAACGAGAATCGTTCGTGCGAACCCTAGCGACGAAATACTTAAATTGAAGAAAGAACGAGGCAAAAATATTTTAGTCGGTGGCGTCGATGTTCCTTCACAGCTCATCGAGCTTGGCTTGGTCGATGAATATCGTTTTGTCGTTGGGCCAATCATTGCGGGGGAAGGAAGGCGGCTGTTGGAAGGCGTCAGCTTGCGGGAGAGTTTGCGATTGAAGCTTATTGAGTCAAAGTTATTTAAATCAGGAAGTGTCGCGCTTCATTACTCGAAACAGTGACAGATAACTCTGCGACGGGCGGGAGTCGGAAATGCCGGCTGCCAAGTGGGTTTGATCCCGTGTGCGGCTGATCCGCTGCTGCTGAAGTGGCATCTTTATGCTGGCGAAGGTTTATGAGTGCGTTACAGGGGCGAGCGCGGTGGAGATGGAGGTCCTTCAGCGACGGTAAAGCGGTCGCTTGAGGACGACAGATCTGTGGACACTCCGGCGAGACGCGGGAGATCTCGGGTTTAGCCACCCGCTTTGCATCCGAAAAAGATGGCTTGGCGGGCGGTTGGAGTATATGCTCGCGTGGGCCGGGAAACGTAATGGACGTCCTGGCTCAAGGTTCTTGGCTCGCTGCTCACTATTCGTTGATCAAGCGGCGGAACGGAGAAAAAAATGAGCACTTTGACCGTGCCCGTTCGAGATGCGGCTTTGGCTCGAAACGGGTTTTTGAAACGGTATTTCTATTTCGTGATGTCGCTGGTGCTGGCGGCGATTGTGGTCACGGGATTCCAGCGTACGGTCAACGAGCACCTGTTCCATCCCGCGGTGCCGAGGCCGTTTATTCTGTGGATGCATGGGGCGGCTTTCACCGGGTGGATTGCTTTCTTTATTTTTCAATCGACGCTGGTGCGCGTGCACAAAGTCAGTTGGCACCGCTCTATTGGATGGTTTGGCGCTGGGCTGGCTACGGTGATGGTTCCGCTGGGGGTTACGACTTCCATCATCATGGCGCGGTTTGATATAGGGCGACTGCATGAGGACGAGAGGGACACGCGTGCCTTTCTGAGCATCCCGTTCTATGACATGATCGCCTTTGGCGTGCTGATTGGGCTTGCGATCTATTGGCGGACGAAGCCGGAGCTGCATCGGCGGCTGATTTTCATTGCAACTTGCGGGCTTATGGACGCGCCCCTTGGCCGCTTTGACTACCTGATCAACAATAATCTCTTCTATCCTTGCCTGGACCTGCTGATGATTTTCGGCGTGGTACGGGATCTGCTGGTGGAGGGGCGGGTGAATAAGGTGTATCGCTATGCGCTCCCGGTATTGATTTTGGGACAGAGTCTCGCGGTATATATGTGGCGCGGCGATCCTTCGTGGTGGCAGGGGATTACGCGCGCGATTATGGGATGAAGGCTCCGAGAATCCGTTCGGTGATTCTTGATTACGGCGAAGTGCAAGGAATGGCCTACGCAGCGGCAGTGGTGGAAACTCCTTGTGGGGTTTGTTTCCGCGCTGGATTGTATGGGTCCTTCGACTGCGGTTGTGCCTCGCGTTCCGCGACGCACAACCTCCGCTCAGGATGACAGCGCGGAGAGGATCACTGCGGTTGCGCCTCCAGCAGGAGGTGTTGGGTGAAATCGGCTGGGATGACGGCTTTCGGGCCGTGGATCTTGCCCAAGTCCTTGCCGGTTTCGTAGTCCAGTACGTGATAGTCGCGGTTCTCCAAGCCTCGCAGCTCTACCTTGCCGGTCCAATGTTTTGCATAGAAGGCGTAGTACATTTCTTTTCCCTTTCGGATGGCATGGGCTTCGGGTAAGTCGAAGCCTATGTCGTAGAGCTCGCCTAGATATTCTCCGCGGGAGAGCATTTTTTCTTTGTAGATGGATACCCACTTCGCCATTTGCTCCTCGCGCTGGGGAGTCAGGTCGGAGTTGGTGTGCTTTTTTACTTCTGCAGGGAGAACGAACTGGGTGCCAACTACTCCGCCTACACCTATGGTGGAGGCGAAGTCGTTGTGTCCGTCGCTTTCTTCTACGTGGTCGCCGAAGTAGGGAATGTTGTCGCCCATCAGGGCTTTCAGAGTTTTGCCTTTGGAGCGAATCTGGAAGGAGCTTTCGGGGTCGGAGGCTACTGACATGTTGAAGTGCGGCATGGTGAAGAAGGAAAAGGCGGTGCCGCAGGGGCAGAATTCTACGAGGGCGTCGGGCTTTACGCTGCGCGCGGTTTCGTAGAGTTCGCGGAAGAAATCTGGGAGGGCTTCGACTGAGTCTTCCGGCTTCTTGTGATGGTGGGCTGGGTTGAAGCATTCGGGGACGGCGTTCATGTGCTGGCCGTCGAGCTTTAGGCCGTCGAATCCCCAGTCGCCTAGAATTTTTCTTACCAGGGCTTTGTGGTACTCGACTACGTCTTTGTCGGCGGGGCAGAGATAGTCGGAGTCCCACCAGGAGATTTTGCGGCGGGTGCCGTCGCGATTTAGCAGGACATAATCGGGATGATCTTTTAACAGCTTCGAGTCGGGGACTGCGCTTAGCGGGGACCACCAGAGTTGGGCGTGGAATCCTTCTTGATGGATGCGGTCGACGAGAGCTTTCATGTCGGCGTCGCCGTTGGGGAATTTCTTGGGATCGAGTTGCCAGTCGCCGTAGTTGTTTTGCCAGCCGTCGTCGAGCGTTACCCAGGAGAAACCTAATTTCTTGGCTGTGGGGAGCGTGTCGTAGACCTGCTTTAGCTGGACGTTGCGGCCGTATCCCCAGGCGCACCAGATGGGGCCGAAAGCGCTGTCGGGCGCCGAGGCCATTTGAAACCCCTGGCGGATCATCAGGCGGCGGTATTCGGTCAGGGTGCGGAAGTAGTCGCCTTGATGAACCGAGACGAAGGTGTGGAGCGTGTGAATGCTTTCGCCGGGATCGAGCGTTTGCTCGCGCTTCATGCTCACGGCTACCGTGGCGTGAGCTGCGTCTGGCATGGTGACTGGGAGTTCGATCAGGCGCGGGACTGGCTCGATGTGGCCTACTGCGAGGCCTACGTCTTTTCTCCAGACATCGATTATGGGAGTGCCTCCGCCGTAGTCGCTTGCGTTCATGCCTAGATAATTTTGCTGATGGAAACCAGCCTTCAAAGGAACGATCCAGTTGGGGCGCTTTTCGTAGGAGCCGCTTTGGTAGGACCAGAAGGGTGGAGTGGTTGCGGCTGTTGAAGCGCGGAGGCTGTAGTGATTGTTCGACCATCCGCGGATGGTCAACGGTGCGGTGCCCTGGTTCGTGTATTCGACTTCGAAGACTGCCATCGAGGGGAAGTCGTTGTAGATGGTTACCTCGACCTTTTTGCGTAAAGTGCCGTCGTTGCCGGTTACGGTCAGGCGCTGGGCGGGGCCGAAGGCATCGGAGATCTGCTCGGTTTTGGCCGAGGCTAGGGTGAAGTCGGTGAAGCTGCGAGTTGCGCCTTCCAGAGTTTCTGAGGCGGAGAACTGGGTTAGCGGTTTCGTGGCGGGGAAGAGTGGAGTTACTCGGGTGTGAAGGTTGTGGTCGAATTCGACGCGGAGGAGCTTGCTTTCGATTTGCGGCTTGGCGGAGGAGTCGACCGGAGCCGGCGCGGATGGCTTCGCGGCTTTGTTTGTTTGTGCGGGGGGCCAGCCGAAGGGCACGATCAGCAGGGCCAGGGCGGTTAGAGCTAGAGATGGGGGGCGGGTCATGGTCGGGGGATAACAGCGGAGGATCGGGATCGGATGGTCATGGCGTTGAACTCTTACGAGCTATTACTTTTAATTTTGTTTGATTGAGATTGTCAAGGGGTATCAAAGCGTGGGAGGAACTCCTTGTGGCCAGAGGGGCTGAGGTCCTCGCTCATTTTGTGGCGCTAACGCGGCACTGAAGCGCCGCTCTTCCACGGTATTCCAAGCATTTGTATGTTTTTCCGGAAGCCCCAACGGGGCGCCTTTTTTAGACTTGACAGGCACATAGGCGCGAAAGTAAAAGTTATGGGGCGCAATGATACGAAACAATACGGAAGTCGCGGGGGCTGCTTTGCGGTCAATGATTTGGTCTGCCATTCGGAGGTCCACCTTAGTTGTCTTTGTGCTTTTTTCTGGGGCGCTGCTGGCTAATCCTTATTCCACCGAACAGAATTGGACTAACTATGTGCGCATTGGGGCTTATGGGCTGGGGAGCGACAATGCGGAGCGGATTGTGCAGAGCGCGCAGGAAGATAGGGTGTTTGGCATTGAGGTCGATAACGACATTGAGGGGCGGTATGAGAGTTTTGTTAATCCTGAGGAGAAGCTGAAGGCTATTCACGCCGTGGCTGAGAAGGCGCATGCGGCGGGGAATTATGCGTTTGTTTACATCGCTGGGACTGAGTGCATTACGGCAAACGCGGATCAGACTCCGCACACTTTGTTTAAGGAACATCCGGACTGGGTGCAGAGGAACATCAAGGGAGAGCCGGCGTTGTTTGGAGGCGGGACGGCTTTTTGGATTCGCAAAGGGGATGAGGACGTCTGGGTTAGTCCTTACGCGCCGGATTGGCGGAAGATTTATATGGAACATGTCCGGCAGATTGCCGGTACCGGGATTGATGGGATTTATGTGGACATCCCTTACTGGATGACGCACTTCGATGGATGGGAAGACACCTGGGCCAGCTTCGACGACTACACCGTGGCAGCTTTCAAGAAAGAGACTGGGCTCGATGCCAAGAAAGATCTGAAGCTGGGGGATTTTTCGGACGCGAATTTTCGGAAGTGGGTTGATTTCAGGATCCGGACATTCACTGATTTCATGGCAGAGATTGACAGGAATGCGAAGAGCGTGAATCCGGCGATCAAGACGATTCCGGAGATTTATCCGGGGATTGAGAAGGAAGCGGTTCGGGTTGGCGCCGATGTTTACAGCATGTACGGCGTGGTTGACGTCATTGCCCATGAATACTCATTCGGCAAACACGGCATGGCGTCCGAGCGGACGCCGCTGACCTGGTTTGATTATCAGGTGGGGATGCATACGTTCCGGGCGTTTGCGCAGGGGAAGGCTACATGGATTTTGAATTACTCGTGGGACGGCGACAAGAAAGTCGACAAGCGCGAGGCCATGATGAACCTGGCGGCGTCGCAAATCATGGATGGGGCGAATTTCTGGGACGCGCCGGGACATTCGATGGCGGGATCGAACGATCGGGAGACGCGGAAACGGATTTTTGCGTGGATCAAGGCGCATGAAGATACTTTCTACAAGCCGCGAACAGCGATTGCTCCGATTGGGGTTTATTTTTCTCCGGGGACGCGGAATTATTTTGCCGACGACTTCATTTCTTCCTATCGCGGAATTCTTATTCTTCTGATGCAGAAGCATTTGGAGTTTCAGGTTGTGACGCCGCGGACGCTAGCGGATTTTCGGGGACAGACTCTGATTCTTCCTGATGTGCGGGTGATGAATAAAGAGGAAGAGGCGTGGCTTCGGAAATATGTGGAGGGCGGCAAGAGGTTGGTGATTACGGGAGAAGACGCTACACAGCTGGGCGGTGTCGCGGGCGTGGTGCGGTTTGGGAAGTGTCCGGGAAAAGATTACTACGCAGCTTTGGAAAAGAGCGTGGCCGATACGAGCCCTGATCTGGAGCGGGAGTTTTTGGAGAGCCTGAAGGCGGAAACACCGGTTCGCGTGGCTGCTTCGCAGATGGTTGCTACGTCGATTGCGCGGGTGGATGGGAAGACGCATGTATTTTTTGCAAACTTTGCGGGGCTTGAGGGCGGAGTGAATCCGGTGCAGACGCCGCAGACTGGGGTTCAGGTTACGGTTGTTGGCGCGCGAAGCGGGCGCGGATTCTTTCTTCCGTTTCTGGGCGAGGTGCAGGCCGTGACGGGGGTCGCTGAGGGCGGCGGTGTGGTTTACAAGCTGCCGGCGATTGAGAAGGGCGCGGTGTTCTGGTGTGAGCCGTAGGGCATGACAGCGATAAGGAAGCGAGCCAAACGCGCGATTATTGTGTCGCAAAGAATGCGACACATCACGCGGCGCGCCTGGGTCCTTCGCGAGACAAAAACCGTCTCGCTCAGGATTGACAAACTTAAAGTACGAAGGAAGAAGTCGAGCTGCGCTCGACTGGACAGCCGAGGGCGGCTGTCCCCACATTTAGAGCGCCTGCTCAGGATGACAATGGGTTGGGGAGGGAATTGGACGTGAGTGCGTTGTCGGAACTATTAGTTTTGCCGGGGAGCGAGAAGGCTGCTCGCGGGCTGGAGCATACTCCGGCGGAGATTGCGCAGCAGCCTGAGGCGTGGCTGTCGACGTTTGAAGTGTTCCGGAGAAAACGGGAGCAGATTGCGGAATTTCTGGCGCTCGCGGGAATCGGCGCCAGCCCTCGTCCGCGGCCGACCGTTTTTCTTATCGGTGCTGGGACGTCGGACTACATCGGGCAGTCGCTTACCTTCCTTCTTCGCCGGTTCTGGAACTGCGAAGTGATGGCGGTGCCCAGCACGGATCTGCTGACGCACATGGATGAGTGGATGATCCCGGAGAAGAAATATCTCTGGGTTTCGTTTTCGCGTTCAGGGGACAGTCCGGAAGGAGTTGCAGTCCTTGAAAATGCGCGTAAGAACTATCCGGACATTCATCACCTGGTGGTGTCGTGCAATTCGAAGGGGAGAATGATTCAGGAAAGTGCCGACGATCCGCGCGTGTTGGGAATTTGTCTGGATGATGCGGTGAATGATCGCGGGCTGGCGATGACGAGTTCGTTTTCGAACATGGTAGTTTTCGGGCAATGCCTGGCGCATGTGAACGATGTTGGGACGTATGAGGGAGTTTTGACGCAACTGGTCGAGGCGGGCCGGGATTTTCTGCCGCGCGCGGCGGATTGCGCTTCAGCGCTGGCGAAGGAAGCTTACACCAAGGGTTGCTTTGTGGGGTCAGGAGCGCTGAGGGCGGTGGCGAGGGAATCTGCTCTGAAGCTTTTGGAGCTGACAGCGGGAAAGACTTTGACGATGTCGGAGTCGGTTCTGGGCCTGCGGCATGGTCCGATGGCGGCTTTGGATCAAGGCACGCTGTTTGTTTGTTTCCTTTCGAGCAGCCGGCGCGTCCAGGCCTACGAGCGGGATTTGCTGAATGAGATTGGGAAGAAGCGGCTGGTCGGATGCAGGGTGGTGGTAGGCGGGAGTGAAGTCGGCAAGGATTCGTTGGCCGAACATTATCTGGAATCGAGTGCGATGAGCGGCGTTGCCGATGATTACCGGCCGGCGGTCGATGTAATTTTCGGGCAGTTGCTGGGATTGTTCGGTTCGCTGCGGTGGAATCTGCGGCCGGATTTTCCCAGCCCGAATGGCGCGATCAGTCGCGTTGTACAGAACGTGAACATTCATTCCTGAGGAACGTGCGGGTAAGGAAGCGGTAAGGAAGCGAGCCGGACGCGCGAGTATTGCGTCGCGGCGTACTTATTAGAAGCCGCGCGACGCTTCGCGTGGCTTGCCTGGGTCCTTCAGCGACGATAAAGCCGTCGCTTCGGGATGACAGTCAATCAAAAGGGGGATTCCGATGAGACCGACGGGACGGCTTTTCCGAACTTGCATTTTGGTGGCGAGCTTCTGCGTAAGCTTGGCGACTTTTGTGGCTGCACAGGGCAGCTACCGGGCACAGTTACGAGGAACGGTCTCCGATGCGACGGGAGCGGTGGTTCACAATGCAACTGTGACCATCACGGACATGGGGACGAATATTGCGAACGTGTCGCACACTGACGACAAGGGCGAATATTTCTTCACGGGTTTGCGGCCGTCGACGTATGCGGTGAAGGCCGAGCTGAAGGGTTTTCGGACGACAGAGCGGACGGGGGTGGTGCTGGCCGTTGATCAGGAGGCTTCGCTCAATTTCACGCTGACTCCTGCGAGCGTGAGCGAGAAGATTGAAGTAACGACCACGGCCCCGCTGCTGGATACGGACAACGCGACGCTGGGCACCGATATTACCCACGAGTACATAAACGAAATCCCATTGATGGGCCGCGACTTTTTCGGGCTGACATTTCTGGCTGCGGGGGTGACCGAGGTGGCAGGGTCGGGCACCGGGGATAACTATCCGTCGGGGACAAACTTTACTTCGAACGGACAGCGCAACGCGACCGCGGAAATACGGATGGACGGGGCCTTGATCAGCGCGCCGGAACAGGGCGAGGGCGGAAACACGAATGTGTACTACGAGCCGCTGATCGACAGCGTGCAAGAATTCAAGGTGCAGAACAACAGCTTTTCGGCGGAGTTCGGCAACAACGG
>DATHOK010000131.1:0-4148 GCA_035484995.1 Verrucomicrobiia bacterium
GTGCTTTTCGACGCCTTTCCCATCTTCGATCCCAGCCCCGTCTTCACGCTTGCCGAGGAGCTGTTTCCTGGCAAAGGTGCGGAGCTCAGCGACCTGTGGCGAAACCGGCAATTCGAATATACCTGGCTGCGTGCTCTGTCCCGACACTATCAGAACTTCTGGCAAGTCACAGAAGAGTCTCTCGTCTTTGCTGCCGGGACTTTGAAACTTGACCTCACAGCCGAAAGGCGTGAGCGGCTGATGAACGCTTACCTCGCGCTGAAACCATGGCCGGACGTTCGGCCGGCGCTCAAGTCGCTCGCCCGCGCCGGTCTTCGCCTGGGGCTCTTATCGAACCTCACGGCTAACATGCTGGATGCTTGCATCAAGAGTTCTGGCCTGGAAGGACAATTTCAACATGTCCTGAGCACCGACTCGGTCAAGACCTACAAACCCGATGCTCGTGCCTATCAGGTTGGCGTCGATGCTTTGCACCTGAAGCGCGAGGAGATCGTTTTTGTGGCCTTTGCGGGTTGGGACGCGGCGGGGGCAAAGTGGTTCGGCTATCCGACATTTTGGGCCAATCGCCGTCACCAGCCTGCCGCCGAGATGGGAGTTCGGCCCGACGCGACTGCGGATGACTTGACCGGCCTGATGAACTTTGTGCGGCCTTGATAGGCTGGTAACTGCGCCGCTGAGAAATGAGCTTCGATGACTGCCGCCGAAAAATCCGTTGAAGCACGCCGCTTCGTAGTCCGCGGACGCGTGCAGGGCGTTGGTTTCCGCTGGTTTGTCGAGCGTGAAGCCCACATTCTCGGCATTGCGGGCTGGGTTCGCAATAACGCCGACGGCAGCGTCGAGATCATGGCTCAGGGAACCCGCGATCAGCTTTCCGGCCTGCGTTCACGCCTGCGCGAAGGCCCGCGAGCGGCTCGCGTGGATGGGGTCGAAGAGTCCGAAGCCCGCCCGGCAAGCGGCGTCACTTCATTTCGCATTGAAGGAGCGTGGTAGATTGTCTCCCAACTCAGGCATGAATGCCGACCAACTCAAAAAGCTGATCCGCGAAGTTCCCGATTTCCCCAAGAAGGGAATCCTCTTCTACGACATCACCACCCTGCTGAAAAATAAGGTGGGCCTGGCCACGCTTGTTGACCGGCTCTCCGAGCACTACGTCGACCAGAAGGTTGATCTCGTCCTCGGCATGGAAGCCCGCGGTTTCATTTTCGCCCCGGCGCTGGCCTACCGTTTGAACGCGGGATTTGTTCCGGTTCGTAAGGTGGGCAAACTCCCCGCCGAAACCGTGAGGTTCGATTACGCGCTCGAATACGGCACCAACTCGCTCGAGATGCACAAGGACGCAATCCAGAAAGGCCAGCGCGTGCTGATCGTCGACGATCTCCTCGCCACCGGAGGTACCGCCGAGGCCACAGCCAAGCTCGCCACTCTGCTCGGCGCAGAGATCGCAGGACTTGGCTTCGTCGTAGAGTTGGATTTTCTGAAGGGCCGGGAAAAACTAAAAGGTTACGACGTGATGTCGCTCCTGCACTACGACAAGTAACCACCCCGAGAATATCGGAAGAATCTGCGCAGGCCGACCCTTACTTCCAGAACCGGGCGATCATCAGCCCCACGCCTACCCAGAAGCCGACGCTGAAAGAGGTTGCCAGCCCGAGTCCCCCGACCAGGCTCCAGTTAACGCGGCCGCGCGGTGGAACAGTCTTCGGACTGAAATCGTATACAAACCATGAACGGAAGAACTTTGCATCCTCCGGCCTCAACCGCGGACCGTCCCACGGTTCAGCCAGAGGCTGCCGTGTGCTCGATTCGCGAGTGCCGGATGTGGGGAAGGGCTCCGATCGGAAATTCATCATCCGTACCTCAAAGTTTTATGTGCAAATTGTTGGCCACCCCTTTGGGGGATCTTCCTATTCTCTGAAAATAACATACCTTGGCAACTTCACCGCTCTAGAAAGTTCTGAAACGGGTAAATATTTCCCGTTTCGGAACCGCGGAACGGACTTTCCTCGAACCAATTTCTCTTGCGGATACCTTCGTCCGATCCTCAGTTTTCTTCCAGTAACAAGTTCGAATCTGCTGGCAGATAGCCCTTGCGCCGGAACCAGTCCTCCATGGCATCACGGAGCTGTTCCAAGGGAACGTTCTTACCAATCTCCATGCGCCCGTCGCCGACCGGCAACGTATCGTCAAATACGCTTGCGTTGGTGAAATTGCGCATGGAAAAACTGTCCAGCCACTTCAGCGGACAGGGCAGCCGCTGGCCACGGTACTCGTACTCGACGCGAATTCTGCGCGCGAACATGACTCGATTTAATCACAGACAACACCGCGCTCACGAGGAACCGCCTAAGTTGTCAAAATGCGCATGTCGGGACAGCCCTCGGCTGTCCGTTCGAGCGCATCTCGACCCCTCCTTCGCCTCCGTGGCAAACTGAGCCGCTGCTTGACAGATCTGCTCCCGCTCACTAGTCTGCCCCTCACGCGCTTGCCGCCGTCGCGCGAGCCGGCAACACGTTTCGGAATTTACAGGAGGATCACATGCTCACAAACTTGATTTGGTGGATCATCGTTGGACTGATCGCGGGATGGGCTGCCGGCAAGATCATGAAAGGTGGCGGCTACGGCGTAGCGATGGATATCGTCCTCGGCATAGTCGGCGCGGTCGTGGGTGGATGGCTCCTGGGTGCGCTCGGCATCTACGCCGGCGGATTGATCGGCACCATCGTGGTAGCGATCATCGGCGCCATCTTCCTGATCTGGCTCAGCCGCTTGCTCAAGAAAGCCTGACCATCAGCGCTCCGCCGCGCACCCGCGGAAAGCTCCGGCTGAAAGCCCCAGCCATCTCAAAACACGCGGCTTGCATCCACGCCTCCAGAGACCTCCGCTCAGGTGTCTAAATCCCTGCAGGGGCCGCGCCAGCGCGCAAGAACGACCTCACGCTGCGTTCTATCTAGGACGAGCGCCCCCCAGCTCAACGGAGGAGCCATGCGTTTTCTGAAAACTGCAGCACTGTTTTTCTTGTTCGCCACACTCTCATCTGGCCGTCCTTTATTGGGCCAGCCTTCACCTGGCCAAGGTTCGGATTCGGCTGCTGCGGGCGATTCGGCCGCTCGCCTGCCCGTGACCCGCGTCATTCTCTACAAGAACGGAGTCGGCTACTTTGAGCATGCAGGCCAGGTGCGCGGCAGCCAGGACGTCAACGTCGATTTCACCACAGCGCAGCTGAACGACGTGCTGAAGTCCCTGACCGTGCTTGATCTCGGCAAGGGACGCATCACCGGCGTCAGCTATAACTCGAACGCGCCTCTCGAAAGGCGTCTCGGATCTCTGCACCTGGCCGTAGGCGAGAACCCCACCACCGCCCAGTTTCTCGACGCCTTGCGTGGCGCGCGTCTCGAAGTGCGCAGCGGTTCTGAGACCGCATCCGGACGCCTGCTTAGCATTGACGAACGCGAGATTCCCATCAAAGGCGACCAGAAGATTACGGTCGATCAGATTTCCATCGTCAGCGACAGCGGAGAAGTTCGCGTCTTCGATCTCACCCCCACCACGAGCGTCCGCGTGGCTGAGAAAGACGTGAATGACGAAGTCGGAAAATACCTCGGCCTCGTCGCCTCCACTCGCGATCAGGATGTCCGCCGCATGACCATCTCCACGGCAGGCGAAGGCGAGCGCAATCTGCTGGTCAGCTACATCAGCGAAGTCCCGGTGTGGAAGAGCACCTACAGAATCGTGATCCCAAACGATGGCAAGCCCTTGCTGCAAGGCTGGGCCATCGTTGACAACACCGTAGGCGAAGACTGGAAGAACGTTGAACTGTCGCTGGTGGCAGGCGCTCCGCAGTCATTTGTGCAGCAGTTATCGCAGCCTTACTACGCCCGGCGCCCGGTGGTTCCGTTGCCCCAGAATGCCATGATCACGCCGCAGACGTATGAAGCCACGTTAGAAGAAGCTCCGGCAGCATCTCCGGCCGGCGTGGTCGGAGGAGTGCCTGGTGGAATTCCGGGTGGCCAGATGGCAGGCGTTATGGGCGGAATAGTCAGCAGCGCCCCTATGGCCCTAAAGGCTAACGGCGGAGGCAGCGGCGGAGGCTTCGGGGTTGGGATGCCCCGGCCCAGCGCCGGAAATTCCAAGCAGTGGCTCAATGCGGA
>DATHOK010000132.1:0-3026 GCA_035484995.1 Verrucomicrobiia bacterium
GCGATTCCATCTGTCCTGGGATTCTCGGTTGCGTTACGCTGCGTCTGGGACTTCGGATGGACCGGACGCGGCACGCCAGCCCCGATTGCTCCGCCGCAGCGCCTCGTGGTAGTTGGTTTCTACCGCTACGTGCGTAATCCCATGTACGTGGGCTTCGCGGCGGGATGGATCGGGCTGTGGGTGATTTTTGGGCATCCTGATCCGCGATTGATCGCAGCGGTCACTGCCGTTGCGGTCGGCGTGCGACTGTTTGTTGTGTTCTATGAAGAACCAACGCTGCGGCGGAAGTTCGGGGCAGCCTACGAAGAGTACTGCCGCAACGTTCGGCGATGGTGGCCGCGGTCGCGGGGCTGGGATCAGCCGTCATGACGCAGCGGGCCGGAGCAAACCGTCGCTCCGGCCCATTGTTTTCCTAGTCTGTTTTCGTAGTCAGTGTCTTCGAGTCAGGCGGCGCACCTACCAGACATGGCAGGCGTTCTCAGCCACCATGGGCTGCCCGGCTTTGCAGCCCCAGGCCTTTTGAAACTCAGGCATGTTCTGCACCACGCCATCGACCCGGTATTTTCCAGGCGAGTGGGGATCCGTGACTACCCAGACGCGCGACTGCTCGGGACGCACTTTCTCACACCATACCCTCCCGAATCCCAGGAAGAAGCGTTGCTCGGGAGTGTAACCGTCGATCTTCTGACCCTCCTTCCCGGTCTTGTCATCGGCGATCATGCGCTCGAGCGCCATCAGGGCAATGCGGGCGCCACCATTGTCGGCTGTGTTCTCGCCCAGCGTGAGACGCCCGTTCAGCTTGAGGTCGTCGACAGCGACGAAGCTCGAGTACTCGTCCGCCACGCAACTGGCCCGCTTCTCGAATTCCTTGCCGTCCTGCTCCGTCCACCAATCGTGCAGATTGCCTTGCGGATCGAACTTGCGCCCCTGGTCGTCGAAGCCGTGGGTGAGTTCGTGACCGATGACCAAGCCAATTCCGCCGAAGTTCACGCCGTCGTCCATTTTGTTGTCAAAAAATGGCGGCTGCAAGATGCCCGCAGGAAACACGATTTCGTTGTAGGACGGGTTGTAGTACGCGTTTACCGTTGGTGGAGTCATGCCCCATTCCTTGCGGTCGAGCGGTTTGTCGATCTTGGCAATCTCGCGTTTCGACTCGAATTCGTTGGCCCGAGCGACATTGCCCAGCAGGTCGTCGCGTTTGATCACCACCGAACTGTAATCGCGGTACACGTCGGGATAGCCGATCTTGTTGCGAATGGCATCGAGCTTCACCTTGGCTTGCTTTTTCGTCTCCTCGCTCATCCAGGAGAGTTCGGTAACGTCGTTGGCAAGAGACGCCTCCAGCGCATCCACCATCTTGAGCATGCGTTTCTTGGCGTCCGCGCCAAAGGTCAGTTCCACGTATCTCTGCCCTAGCGCCTCACCCAGTTCGCGATCGGTGAGCGCGACACAGCGCTTCCAGCGCGCCTGAATCTCCTTCTGGCCGTTGAGGTTCTGCTGGAACTTGAAGTTGGCTTCGACGAACGGCTCCGAAAGCCACGGGGAGGCCGCATTCAGCACGTGCCAACTCACATAGGTCTTCAACGAGTCCAAGGATTCCGCTTCCAGAACGCCATTCACCTTCTTGAAGAAATCAGGATTCGGCACGTTGAGCTGAGTGAAATTGGGTGCGCCCATGGCAATGAAGTAGCGGTTGAGGTAGAAATTCGATCCGAGCGCGACCGCTTCGTCGCGGCTCATTTTGTGATCCAGGTTCTTGGGGTCGCGGCGCGCCGTCCGGTCCATCGAAGCCTTTGCCAGGGAGGTCTCAACGCGCAGCACAGTCTCCGCCGAATCGGCCGCCTGCTGCGGAGTCTGCCCCGCCAGCGTAAACGTTTGCGTAACATACTCCACCAGGTGCTGCCGCATCTCCTTCATTTTCGCGTTGTCGTCTTTGATGTAGTAGTCGCGGTCGGGCAAGGACAAGCCGCCCTGATCGACCCAGGCGATGACCTGATCCGCATTGTGGAGATCGGAGTTGGAATAGAAATTAAATAGCGGATTCGGCCCGACCAGATGCACATGCGCGATCTCCTCGATCAGCGCGCCTTTGTCTCGCACCGCCGCGATGCGGTTGAGCTCGGGCTGAAGCGGGGCGATGCCTTTCGCGTCTATCGCTTTCTCGTCCATGCAGGAGCCGTAGAGATCGCCGATTTTCTGATCGACAGCGTCGCGGCCCGTCCCACCCGCCGCCGCCTTTTCCAGAATGTCGTGCTCGATGCTCCGATTGCGCTCGCGGACTTCACTGAAGCCGCCCCATCGCGACTGGTCAGCAGGAATCTCGGCGGTCTTGATCCAGTTCCCGCAGGCGTACTGGTAAAAATCCACGCAGGGATCGACGCTCTTGTCGATCGTATCGAGACTGGAACCGTAAGCAGGCTTCGGGGAGGAACTGGCGGAGGAAGATGTTTGAGCGAAGCTGAGGACACACGTCAGAAGCAGAACGACCGGCAAGAACCGGAACACTCGCATACGAAACCTCTCCTTTTTAAGAACGGTTCAGATTTTAGGCTGCCCCAATCCGTATGGGCAAGCCTCGCAACGGCAGCAGTGCGGCTCGAATTTAGGTCGACCGTTCAACATTAGACGATTCAACATTAGAAAAGCACTGAGCACGGTAGGAAACATTAGACATACCCTCGACGAAAATCCTGCGCGTTGAGATGCGACTGCGCCGCCCGAGAGCCGGGAAACAGGCCGATTCGTTGAAAAAACATTCTCTGCCGATCGGACACAGGTTTGCTCCCTTTAAGTCACGCCGGATGAACCTTCCCCGGCACAACCCGCGACTGCCGGTCCTCCCTTCTGCAGCGCCAACTCGACAGGAATGGAATGAAACGATATTTGACCGCAGCTCAGGTACTGATCCTTACCCTTGTGTTGTTGCTGGCAGGGCGGCTTGCAGCACAGAGCAGGGATTTCGACAAAATCGCGCCCGAATCGCTTCCGGCTGCGCCCATGGAGACAATATCCACACCTACCTCCGC